>DBFJGL010000046.1:0-8175 GCA_048394785.1 Christensenellales bacterium
GATAATATATTTGATATATATTATGGTTGTCGAAGCCAAAAAGAGCAAGGAAGTTTTCAAGGCGGAACAGCAAGCGGCTGAGGGCGGCGAGTCGGAGAACAGTGTTTGCGATAATTGTGCGGAAGAAGTTCGGAACGGATTTTCGAACGAAACTGCGGAACAAGACGCGAAACGCGACGAAAAGACCGTTGCGGCATACGATATTAAACCCTTGGACGAAGCAGACGGAGAAATCGATTTCGACGCTGACGTAAACGACGGCAATCGCGCGAAGGACGGGGAAAAGGGCGCGGATATAAGCACTGTCAATGATAAAGCGCTATCCGATGCGGTTGATTTTACGCCAATAAAGAATAAGAGCGCGAACGTCGCGGACGGCGAGGCGAACGACTGATGCGGTATGTTGCGGACAGCGACGGAGTGCGGCTTGACGTGTTTTTGTCGGGTGCGTGCGGAATAACGCGAAGCAACGCCAAGACGGTAATCGAAAGGCAGGGCGCGATTGTTAACGGCGCACTTAAATATAAGAGTGCGACCGAGCTTAAAGTCGGCGATATAGTTGAGTTCGAACTGCCCGAACCCGTTGCGCCTCTGATCGAAGCGGCGGATATACGTCTCGATATTGTTTACGAAGATTCCGACATTGCGGTAATAAATAAGCCGCAGGGTATGGTGGTGCATCCTGCAAGCAGTTATCACGCAAACGATACTCTGGTAAACGCATTGCTTCATAACATAAAAGAGCTGAGCGGTATCAACGGAGTTGCCCGTCCCGGAATTGTGCACAGATTGGACAAAGACACTTCCGGGCTGATTGTGATTGCAAAAAACGATAATGCGCACAACAGTTTGCAAAAGCAAATTCAGGAAAAAAGCGCGCGACGCATATATTTAGGGCTTACGGACGGAAACTTCAAAGAGGATTGCGGAAGAATAGACGCCGCGCTTGCGCGCAGTAAAAAAGACAGAAAGAAAATTGCGGTTGACGAGAGCGGCAGATGTGCCGTAACCGATTATGCCGTGCTCGAACGCTTCGGCGCATACACGTTGGTGCGATACGTGTTACAGACGGGAAGGACGCATCAGATAAGGGTACATTCGGCATACGTTCACCATCCCATTGTGGGCGACGCTGTGTACGGCGGTTCTCAGAAGTTGTATTCGAAAGGTCAGTTGCTGCACGCAAAACAACTTGTTTTGACTCACCCGACCAGCGGAGAGAGAATGACTTTTGAATGTGATTTGCCCGACTATTTTGAGAATATATTGACAAAATTGCGCAAAACTACTAAAAATTAACGCGAAATTTATAATACTTTAATCAAATTGAGGCTATTGCAGCGGTAAAGATTGAAACAAATAGCCAAGACATAATTAAGCAGAAAATAATTTTATGGATTAAGTTTTGCTCCGAACTCTCTTGAATATTTTCAAAAACGATATAATTTTGAAAAGTTATTTGAGTTTCAATTCCTCGTGAGCACAGGGCTCGGATACCATCGTTTTGTAATTTACGTATATAACCTGTCCGTAATGTCCGTTTGGCTGACGTTTTACGTTGCGGCGGGCGGTGTAGTCGACTTCCATTGCGGCGCGCTTGTCCGAAGCGGCAATCTCTCCCGCGACTTTTATGACGCCGACCGGTACTTCTCTGCCTTCCGTAAGTATAATTACGTGTGCGCCGTGTTCGTTTTTGAGGTGTACCCAAATATCGGACGACGACGCCGTTTTGAAGGTGAGTTCGTCGTTTTGGATATTGTTTCTTCCTTTCAGAATTACAAAACCCTCGCATTCATAGGCATAAGGGGGTTCGGTTGCCGGTTTTCTGACTTTGCCGCCTTTGGCGTTTTTGCTTTGTTTTTTGACGGCTCCGAGAGCGCGAAGTTCTTCTTCGATAGGTTCGGAGGACGCTCCGTAGGGCAGTGCGGCGATTTCCGCTTCTACGGATTTGATATATTCGAGCATCAATAAATCCTGCGCGAGTTTCTTTTCGGTAAATTCCTTAGCGCGTTTCAGTTTGTTATACTTATTGTAGTATGACGCTGAATTTTTGGAGGGCGACAGTCTTTCGTCAAGCGGGACAACGCATTCTTCTCCGCTGTAATAGTCAAGACATTCGAGTTTTTTGTCGCCTTTCTTTATTTTGTAAATATTAGCCACTATCAGTTCTCCCCAAACGCGGTATTTATCCATATCTTTGCATTCGGTGAGTTTCGCATTGTCTATTCCGATGTTTTTTTCGGCGCGTTGGCGCAATCTTTTTGCGGCGGAAGCGAGGTTTTTGAGCCGCGCTTTGTTGCGTATATCGCGGTCGCATTCACCCGTAAGTTTGTCGAAAGCCCGAGAAAGGGAGTCAAAATATTCTTTTTCGCCTTTCGCGGTCGCATAAGGAAATACGAGCACGTCTTTTCCGCCCGAAACGCAGGGCGAATACAATCCGTTGTCTTCCGGGTTGCGTAATTTTTCGATATTTTCGCAAAGCCGCGCTTTTTCTTCGTCCGTCAGCTTTCCCGAGTGAGTGGAAAGTCCTGACATATAAAGCAGTTCCTGCGCGGTAGCTCCCGAAAAACCCGATATGTTGTTCAGTATAAAACGATGCAGGTCTTCGTCGTCGGATATATTGTCAAAAACGTCAAAAGATACGGTCAGATAGCTTGTTTTTGTCTGTTCGACGGGGCGGTAAGTAAGTCCTCTGAGTACCGCGTGTCCGTTTTCGTCGTTCATCGCGAGCCGCTTTACGGATTCGAGAATTCTCATATTTCCGTCCGTAAAAACGATGTTGGAATATCTGCTCATAATCTCTGCGAAAAGATAGTATTCGGCGTCGTCTTTCATTTCGGTGCGCGCTCTGAATTTCACGCGAATTATACGGTCGTTTTCAAACACGGACACTTCTTCCACGCACGCCGACGCAAGATGTTTGCGCAGCAGCATCAAAAAGGCGGGAGCGGCAACGGGACTTGTTTTTTTTGTATCGGTAAGTCTGATGCCGGGCGCGCCCGCGTTGCAGGACACGGTAAGACAAAGATTTTTGCCCGGCGCACGCAAAAAAAACCTCAGCTCGTCTTCTTCGGGCTGCTGTATTTTGTCGAGCCTTGCGCCTTTCAGCGCGCGGTCGAGCTCGCCTGCGAGAACTTTCAGTGTAAACAAGTCGCTGCTCATATCCCGATTATACACCAAAATCGCCTTTCTTCAACCAAAACATTAACAAAAGCAGCGGCTAATCATAAGAGGTTTTGCATTGTTTGCGGATATGAGAATATATGTCGATATACGTTACTGGCGCGTTATAAGCACAGAATAACAGTATACGGGCGGCAGATGCGTGGTGCGGCGCAAACGGAGGATTGCCGTCCGTTGTCGAATTCCTTTGAAAATAAGCGTGATTTTTTCAAAAAAGCCGAGTTGTTTTTGCAAATATATTTGCCGATAAAAGGTTTGCAAAACCGTTATGCTTATGGTATAATCTCTCTACTTGTAATAAATATAAACTGCGCCGTGGCGGCGCAAGTCGGAGGACAAATGAGCTATACAGTTGAAAAATTGGAAAAAAGTCAAATCAAACTCGCATTCGACGTCGATGCGGAGACCTTTGCAAAAGCCGTTGACGAGGCGTATCGCAAAATAAGACATAAGTTTGCAATACCCGGGTTCAGAAAAGGTCACGCTCCCAAGAAAGTTATCGAGGGTATATACGGAAAAGAGGTATTTTTCGAGGACGCAATGGATATCGTAATACCTGACGAGTATCAGAAGGCGTTGGAAAACGAAAAGGATTTGGAGATTGTGGCTCAGCCCGAGCTTACCGCGTTCGATTTCAAGGAAGACGGCGGCGCGACGTTCTCTCTCACCGTTACCGTAAGACCGGAAGTAAAGCTCGGTAAATACAAGGGACTCAAAGTCGCAAAGAAAGCGGTTAAGATTACGGCGAAAGACGTGGACGCGGAAATCGAAAGCGTGCGCGAGAAGCAGGCGCGTATCATCGATAAAGACGGCGAAGCGGCGATGGGCGACATCGTGAATATCGATTTTGTCGGTTATGCGGACGACGTTGCGTTTGACGGCGGAAGCGCGGATAAATTTGACCTCGAACTCGGTTCCGGAAGCTTTATTCCCGGTTTCGAGGAGCAGCTTGTGGGCGTGAAAGCGGGAGACAGCAAAGACGTGAACGTAAAATTCCCCGAAGAATATCACGCGGAAGAGCTCAAAGGCAAAGAAGCCGTGTTCAAGTGCACCGTAAACGCGGTAAAGGCAAAGGAACTCCCCGCGCTTGACGACGAGTTCGCAAAAGACGTATCGGAAGTCGATACTCTCAAAGAATATAAAGAGAGCGTCAAAAATAAACTGAAAGAGAAGGCTGAGCAGGACGCGGAGCGCGAGTTCGAAGACGCTGTGGCAGACGCGGTTGTCGCCAATGCGGAAGTGGAAATTCCCGCGGCTATGGTCGAGAACGAAGCCGAAGATATGATCCAGGAGTTCAGTTATCGTCTGCAATATCAGGGATTGAAACTCGAAGATTATCTCAAATATCTCAATATGACGCGCGAACAGCTCGCCGACGAGTACAAGCCTCAGGCGGAAAAGAGCGTGAAAGTGCGCCTCGTTATGGAGGAAATCGTCAAGGCGGAGAACATCGAGTTCACTCCCGAGGAGATTGACGAGAAAATCGCAAAGATGGCTGAGAGTATGAATAAGACGGCGGAAGATTTCAAAAAGGAACTCAGACCCGAACAGTTCGAGTATTTTGCGAAGCAGATACTTTCCGATAAGCTTCTCGATATGCTGAAAAAGGAAAACGCTCCTGCCGCAAAGAAGGAAAAAGCCGAGGTGGACGACGTCAAGACGGAAACGGTTGAGAAAAAGCCGGCGGCTAAGAAACCTGCGGCAAAGAAAACAACTAAAAAAGCTACGGAGGAAAATTCCGACAAGGAGTAATCTTTCCGGCGAATGAAAGGTTCGCGGATATAAAAACCGTTGCCGCGCGCCTTCGGGCGCGCGCAGACATAATTAAGCGCAATCAGCGCAAAACGTATTGAAATCGGACGCACGGCGCGTATGGCAAATACGGTTGCGTTTCAGAAATCGAGGCGTAAAACGTCAAGGAGAACTATGGACATAAGAAATCAACTTATACCGATGGTAGTGGAGCAGACCAACAGAGGCGAACGGTCGTATGATATTTATTCGAGACTGCTCGAAGACCGTATCATTTTCCTTACGGGGGAAATAAACGACGCGGTTGCCGACTTGGTTGTGGCGCAGCTGATATTCCTTGAAGGCAAGGACAGCTCCAAAGACATCAGTCTTTACATCAACAGCCCCGGCGGTTCGGTGTCGGCGGGATTTGCAATTTACGACACGATGAACTACATTAAATGCGACGTATCTACGATATGTATAGGTATGGCGGCTTCTATGGGCGCGTTTTTGCTGTCCAGCGGAGCGAAAGGCAAAAGATTTTCTCTGCCGAATTCCAAAATAATGATTCATCAGCCCCTCGGCGGAGCGCAGGGACAGGCAAGCGATATTGCTATACAGGCGGAAGAAATTTTGCGTACTAAGAAGCGTCTTAACCAGATTCTTGCCGAAAACACGGGGCAGTCGCTCGATAAAATCGAGATTGATACCGACCGCGATTTCTATATGTCTGCCGAAGATGCGGAAAAATACGGCATTGTAGACAAAATATTCTATTCCAGAAAATAAGCTTTTAGTGAGGTTGTATGGAAACTTATAACAAAGAGGCACATTGCTCGTTTTGTAAAAGAAGCGAAAGCGAAGTCGGTCCGATGATTGCGGGTCCCGACGGCATTTACATTTGCGAACAATGCGTAGAGCGTTGCGAGGTGCTTATAGACAATCGCAAAGAAAAGCCCTCGGAGGATATTTCGCTTTACACACCCAAGGAAATAAAGGAAAAACTCGACGAATATATAATCGGGCAGGACAGCGCGAAGAAAGTGTTATCCGTTGCGGTGTATAACCATTACAAGCGTATAAAACAGGCACGCTCCGCTTCGAAAAACGGCGACGAAGTCGTGCTTGAAAAGAGCAACGTGCTTCTGCTCGGACCTACGGGTTCGGGCAAGACTTTGCTTGCGAAAACGCTTGCGCAAATTCTCAATGTGCCGTTTGCCGTTGCAGACGCGACCACGCTTACGGAGGCGGGCTACGTCGGTGAGGACGTTGAAAACATACTGCTTAAACTCATTCAGTCGGCAAACGGCGATTTGAAAAGAGCGGAAGTCGGCATTGTTTACATCGACGAAATCGATAAAATCGCGCGCAAGGGCGAAAACGTATCCATCACGCGCGACGTCAGCGGCGAAGGCGTACAGCAGGCATTGCTTAAAATAATCGAGGGTACGGTTGCGAGCGTTCCTCCGCAGGGCGGCAGAAAACATCCCAATCAGGAATGCTATCAGCTCGATACGACCAATATCCTTTTCCTTTGCGGCGGCGCATTTGTGAATTTGGACAAGATTATCGACAACAGAAAGGATAATTCCAAGCTCGGTTTCGGTTCTGTCGTAAAGGGTACGGTGGATTACCGTTATGACGAACTCATAGAGTCTTTACAGCCTGCCGACCTTATAAAATTCGGGCTTATACCCGAGTTTGTCGGCAGAGTTCCCATTGTGGTCGGGCTCAACGCGCTTGACGAAAACGCGCTTGTCAAAATACTTGCAGAGCCCAAAAACGCGCTTACAAAGCAGTATCAGACTCAATTCAGGCTCGATAACGTAGATTTGACGTTTGAAGAAAGCGCACTTCGCGCAGTTGCGGCAAAAGCGATACAGCTCAACACCGGCGCAAGAGGGTTGCGTTCTATACTCGAAGACGTGCTTCTCGATTTGATGTACGAAATTCCCTCCGACGCAAGCATAGAAAAGGTCATCGTGAACGGCGACGCCATTTCGAAAAAGTCCAAACCGCTTGTAGTCAGAAGAAAGAAAGAGGAAGAAAGCGACATCGCATAGTAAATGAGCCGCGCTTTGCGCGGCTTTAATTTGCCGTTTTATATGAAGTGTACAACAAAGCGACACAGAAATACCATAACGATAACTGAGTAATATCGGGATAAAACGGAGCGAAATACGGAGGGTGAGATGATAATTAAAAAAGCCGAATTTGTAATATCCGTTGCGGACGGCGGAAAGCTGCCCGATTACGGCGCGACCGAAATTGCGGTTGCCGGAAAGTCGAACGTCGGAAAATCGTCGTTTATAAATTTTATAACCAACAATTCCAAGCTTGCCCGTACGTCTTCCGAACCGGGGCGCACTCGGCTGCTCAATTATTTCAAGCTTAACGACGGTGAGTTTTATTTTGTAGATTTGCCGGGATACGGATTTGCAAAAGTTGCCAAGTCGGAAAAGGCAAAATGGGGAGATATGATTGAGGGCTATCTTATTAACAGCCAAAATCTTAAAAACGTGTTCGTTCTTCTCGACATTCGCCATACACCTACCGACGACGATAAACTTATGATAAACTTTTTGTTTGCCTACAATATTCCGTTTACCATAATCGCAACCAAGAGCGATAAGCTGTCCAGGCTCAACGTAAATAAAAACAGGGCGGCAATGGCGTCCGCGCTCGGTGTCGGAGTGGGTAATATTTATCCCGTGTCGGCTTTGAAAAAGACGGGAAAAGAGGAAATATTGAGCAGAATAGAGCAGATTGTTTCTCAAAACGATAACGAAGACGGCGAATAATATAAGCGCAAGAATATCCGAAAATTTACAGCGTCATACGAATATAATAATAAAAGTATTCTCAAAATCGGTAAAATTTGGAATACTTTTTAATTTTGAAGTACTTTTAGGCGCGCGGCGCGCCGTTTTTACCGGCTTGCCGATATATAATCTTTTATGCAAAAAGACTTATCCAAAAATCGAAACAAGTTTATAACCGATAAGGTCGCAGGATGTGAGAACGTAGCGCACGTTTCCTTTTTTCAGTTCGGGAGTTACGCGCGCGTTTTTGCCGTGCAGATGTCCGTAAGTCACCGTATCCACGCCGTATTGCTCCAAAAGCGCGGTGAGAGGGGTTGAATTGTATTGCGCGTCAAAGGGCGGATAGTGCATTACGGCGATTACTTTGTCGTCGTCTTTGCGCATCTTCTGCATTGCTTTTAGAGATAGTTCCAAACGCAGTATTTCGCGGTTGAAT
>DBFJGL010000047.1:0-2609 GCA_048394785.1 Christensenellales bacterium
AAGATGTTTTCCTGCGCTGTCAGACTTTTGAAAAAGCTCTTTTTTCCGGGTACGACGAGTCCAAGTATTCTGCCGCATCCGTTGAATATCATATCGCAGACGTGTCCGAGTTCCGTACCGTCCGCTACGTTGACCACTTGCTTTCTTGCCATTTCGCAAAATGAATATTGTTTCACGTTCATATTAGAGGATATGCTCGCGGGCGCGGCGTTATGCGATATACCTATTTTTTTGTCAAAATCTTTACATTCGGAACTATATGTTGTATAATAATTACCAATCAATAACTAACGGATTATGAGGGATTGACTATGAAATGTATCTATTGCGGTTGTATGGACAGCAAGGTCGTTGACTCGCGGCAGAACGAGGACGGCACTTCTATCCGCCGCAGAAGGGAATGCGAGGGGTGCGGCAAGCGTTTTACCACCTATGAAACAATCGAAAGTACGCCCGTGTTGGTTGTCAAAAAGGACGGCAGTCGCCAGATTTTCGATATCAATAAGGTTAAGATGGGTGTTATGAAGGCGTGCGAAAAGCGTCCGATTTCGATGACGAGCATTGATAAGCTCGTGGCGGATATTCAGCGCAAAGTGCTTAATTGCTTGGAACAGGAAGTGTCTTCCGTTTACATCGGCGACCTCGTTATGGAAGGACTGAGAGAACTTGACGACGTTGCGTACGTTCGCTATGCGTCCGTGCACAGACAGTTCAAGGATATAAATACGCTTCTCGATGAAATCGAAAGCCTTGTTAAGTTAAAGGACAGCCTGTCCGATAAATAGACAGAACAGCGAACGACGCGCGGCAGAGATTATCTCTCGCCGCGCTTTTTAAGTTCAAATCAGATTGCTTAACATATATTGTGTATGTGTTTCTGGTTAGAGGATTGCAGTGCGCTCGAAAATTGTTTCGCTCATATTATTGCGGCGATTGCCGCAATGTAACTCGCTCCTGAAATTTTCTCGCTTTCCGCGCGCGTTATGTTGCGCGCTTTGCGCTCCACGCTTAATCGCACGCGGGCTCAGTGTATGTGGTTTGCGTTCCTGTTTAGGGGATTGCCGCGCTACGCTCGCAATGACACACGGGGTTACTGTGTATGAGTTGTCGTCGCCTGCTTAGGGGATTGCTTCGCCATATTGTATAAAGAACAATATTGCTCGCGATTACACTAAAATGCTGTCACTGCGAATGAAACGAGCGTGGTGAGTGAAATGTGGCAGTCCCCTATGCAGAGGAGTATACTTTTAGTGCGGTGGAATGGTGTATATTCCTATTTAGGGGATTGCCGCGCTTCGCTCGCAATGACACGGAGAATAAATTTTGCAAGCGGATAAGCAATGCTCGCAAGGACAGCATTAATAAACAAAGCAAGCGGATAAACATGCTCGCGATGACGGCGTGCTACGGGCAAAGCAAGCGGATAAACGGAAAAGTATTGTCGGCGGAGTATTTGCAAATAAGCCGTTTAAGACCGCTGTTGTGTAAAAAATACCCGATCAGATGTCAGAAAAACAGTTCTTCTTTGATTATGGCTTCTTTGATTTTTGCGAGGGCGTGTTTTTCTATGCGGGAAACGTATGAGCGGGATATATCGAAACGCTCCGCAACCTCGCGTTGGGTAAGCGCGCCGACGCCGCCCAAACCGTAACGCAATCGCACGATTTCGTATTCGCGGTCGCCGAGCACGCGTTTTGTGAGTTCGTTCAGTTTTTCCATCAAGATATTGCTTTCGACGTCTTCGATTACCGAACCCGTCTCGGCAAGCATATCCATAAGCGTCAGTTCGTTGCCGTCCTTGTCTAACCCTACGGGTTCGTTTAACGAAACGTTGTTGCGGTGCTTTTTGGTGGTTCGCATCGTCATAAGAATTTCGTTTTCGATGCAGCGCGAGGCGTAAGTCGCAAGCTGCGTGCCTTTGGAGTGATTGTAACTTTCTATGGCTTTAATAAGTCCGATTGAGCCGATGGAAATCAGCTCGTCGTTGTCGCCGTAGTTGGCGTATTTTTTTGCGATGTGCGCAACAAGCCGTAAATTGTGCTTGATTAGAATTTCTTTTGCGTTTTCGTCGCCGCTTTCCGCAAGTATAATGTACTCGTGCTCTTTTTCCTTGCTCAGCGGTTTCGGGAATGAGCTTTTTTCGGTCACATAAGACGAGAATATGAGCAGATTTTTGAATAACACAAACAGACTTTCTATTGCCATACCACCTCCGACGGTTTTACATTTTATGCGCCGAACGGAAAAATTTTGACAGAAAAGGAGAAATTAGCGATGAGGAGTGTTTTTAAGCGAAGCAACGGGCAAATGAAATTCGGTAAAAATGCGCGCTTCTGTTCAGGTGCTTACCATATATGTTATCGTCGCTTATTTAGGGGATTGCTTCGTCGTTTTTCGCGAGCTCAAAACTTCTCGCAATGACACGGTAAAATAAGCAGTAATCGGATAAGGCGCAATTACACTATGTTCACACGCGTCATTGCGAGGAACAATGAAAGAGTGACGAAGCAATTCCCTAATAGAGGGCGATACCGCTAACACAGTATTCAGAATGATGTTTCATTGCAAAAATTAGATGTTGACAGATATGCCGTTCCGTATTATAATTC
>DBFJGL010000048.1:0-10139 GCA_048394785.1 Christensenellales bacterium
ATCATATATCACAACAGTCGTCATCAACAAATATTTCGACGATAGGATTTCTCTGTTTAACAAAGTTTACCCCCGACGCTGTTTAACAACATTTCAACCTCTCCAAAATACTTAATATAAAAAGGCGTCCCCATCGGGACGCCGTCAGTTTGCATTGTCGGAAGCGTTGTTTGTCAACGCAGTCTTTCTTTTATATCCGTTATTAGCCTGTTGCTTTTGGGATTGCTTTTGACATTTTTTGAGCCGTAATTTTTCTTTGCCGAATTATTGTCCGACGAGCGGTTATTTGCAGACCTGTTGCGGGCTGATTTTTCCTGCGCCCTGTTCTTGCTGTCTATAACTTCCTTAACGCTCGTTTTCAACCGCCTTTTTTCGGCATAGTACTCGCGAGATGATGCAAGCGGCTTAAAATCGACGTCTTCGAGCTTGGGCATAGGAATGTCGCACTCCGATATTCCGAGCAAGCCGGCATACTCCGCGACGGTCAGAACCTTTACCCTGCGCGCTCTGCCCTCTCTCGGCTTATACAACTTCACTCTTTCGCCGTCCGCGCGCACCACTATGTCTGCGTTTTGCATAAGCTCGGTATATCTGCCTCCCCTCTTTTCGGTTTCGGCGACAAGCCCGAATATCCTCTCTATGCAATCGTTATCCAGCTTTTTGGTGAAATATACTCTTTTGTCCGAAACGCCGTTGCGCTTTTCCTCAACGGGGAAAACGCTTACGCGCATAAGCTCTTTATACAGCCTCTTATAACCGTAAGATTTGCCGTACGCGTTAAAGCCTCTCGCGCTTTTATACCGCTCTCCGAATTGTTCGGGCTTTAACCCGACCTCGCGGCTCAGCTTCTTTGCGACCTGCATCGTCAGATACGCGTCTTCGTCGCTGCGGTGCAAATTGGACACCGTCAGGTCAAGCGAGGCTGCGATTTTTTCAAGCGCGACGTTCGACTTTTCGCCTCTTATCAACCTGTACAATTCCTGTGTGTCGAGATACTCGAAGTCAATAAACGGAAGATTGTAGCGTTCGCAGGCGATATTGAGAAAATTTGCGTCGTTCTCTGTGGCGTGTCCTATCGGCAATGTGTCGGCGGCGCATATTAACGACTTGATTTTTTTGTAGAAATGAGTAAATTCCTTTTGTTTGTAAAATTCGATTTCGGGATAACCGAGTTCGATTTGCGGCGTTCCTCTGCGCCCCAGACGAAAAGGCTTTTGCGGATTTATTAAAACGTCCTCTTTTTCCAACACGGAAAAGTCGGCGGCGCAAAGCACGTACCCGAAAGAGCACGCGTGGTTACCGTCGCAGCATTCCATATCGAAAAACAGATATTTCATATTATCCCGATTATCCTCAACTCTTTTGTTTATCGACTTTGATTTATGCAATCAGCCTTGACTATCATAATACAATCGGACGGAATGCGCAAACGATTTAGTCCATTTGCAACTGTTCCGTATTGCGAAAACGCTATAAGCGTTGTATAATCCGTTTATAAAGCAAACAGCGTATAAAAGGATGTAAAGGCAGAAAATGAAATCTATTCTTAACGAGGGTTGGAGAGTAAAATACACGGGCGGCGAGGAATACGTTGCAGACGTTCCGGCGTCAAATCTCGGCGTTTTGATTGATAACGGGATTATGCCCCACCCTTATTACGGATTAAACGAAAAAGAGTTTGAAATTTACGCGGAAAAAGATTGGATTTTTACAAAACGTTTCGATTACGCCGCGAACGGAAACCGACTTAGCGCCGCAAAAGAACGACTCGAACTTGTGTTTTCCCGATTGGACACCGTATGCGACGTATACGTGAACGACGTCCCCGTTCTGCACGCCGAAAACTGCCACGTCGCATATCGCGTCGACGTCACCGAAATTATAACCAACGGCGCAAACTCAATCGAAATCCGCTTCCGCTCCCCCGTAAGTTACGTTATCGATAAACAAAAGAAATTGCGAGTTCCGATAAATTCCAACGGACTCACGGGCGCGGCTCACATACGCAAACCGCAATGCCACTTCGGTTGGGATTGGGGACCGAACCTGCCCGTGTGCGGCATTCTCGGCGACGTTTATCTTGAAAGCTTTTCGGCACGCATAGAAGATTTGTATGCAAATCAACGACACCTCGCCGACTGCGTAAAACTAAACGTCGAATGTTCCGCGATATATGCAACGGACGAATGCTCAAATATTGAAATGCAACTGCTGTCGCCGTCGGGAGAGATTTTGCAAACGAAGCTGTTTGACATAAATGATATTTTACATTGCGACTTTATCGTAAAAAACCCCGAATTATGGTGGACTCGCGAACTGTCGGGCAAAGACGAACAACCTTTGTATACCATAGAAGCAACCCTGCTCAATAAAAACGGCGAACGACTTGACCGAAGACGCATAAAGATAGGATTGCGCACTTTACGTCTGAACCGCGATTTTGACTCGGAAGGACAAAACTTCGTTTTCGAGCTGAACGGCGTAAAGCTGTTTGCAAAGGGCGCAAGCGTAATTCCGCCCGACGGCATACCCGACAACGTAAACGACGTCACAATGCGACGCATTGTCGACGACGCGCTGTTTGCCAACTTCAATATGCTGCGCATATGGGGAGGAGGCTACTACGGCGACGACGCGCTGTTTGACGAATGCGACAGGAGAGGGCTGTTAATATGGCAGGATTTTATGTTTGCCTGTCAGGCTTATCCCTTTTTTACTTCCGACTTTGAAGACAACGTGACCGACGAAGTCAAACGCGTCGTAAAGAGGCTGAGAAATCACCCGTCGCTTGCGTTGTGGTGCGGAAATAACGAAATTGAACAGATGTCGAACCTTTGGCGGACGAAAACCAAATTCATACGCTCCGCAAAGCGGTTTTTCTATGAAACCGTTCCCGAAATCGTCAAAAATATGTGCGACACGTCCTATATCCCGTCCTCTCCCATAGGGATAGATTATCTCAAAGGCATAAACGCCGACAATACAGGCGACACTCATCTTTGGGCGGTATGGCACGGGCTGAAACCGTCGTCGTATTTCCACACTCGCCGCACCCGTTTTTGCAGCGAATTCGGGTTTGAAAGTATGCCCGATTATAAAACTATGCTGTCGTTTGCGGATAAATCTGATTTGAATATGCGCTCCGCCGCGTTCAACTCCCATCAAAAATGCAAAAACGGCAATCAGAAGACGCTGTTTTACGTATCGTCGCGCTTTCGCATTCCCAAGCGGTTTGACGAACTTGCATATCTGTCGCAGCTGTGTCAGTCCGAATGCATTGCGGACGCGGTGGGTAATTGGCGCA
This sequence comes from Christensenellales bacterium, assembly GCA_048394785.1. Taxonomy (GTDB): domain Bacteria; phylum Bacillota; class Clostridia; order Christensenellales; family CAG-917; genus DBFJGL01. The sequence continues at coordinate 3,305 of DBFJGL010000048.1, forward strand.
AAAACAAGGGTACGACAAACGGAGCGTTGTATTGGCAGTTTAACGACTGCTGGCCGACGTGCTCCTGGTCGGGAATAGATTATTACGGAAACTACAAAGCGTTGCACTATGCCGCAAAACACTTTTTCGCGCCCGTCGCGCTATATTCCGACTGCGTAAAAAAGTGCGGTAAAACAGTCCTGGAAGTATCGGTATTAAACGACTCGTCTGCCGCAATAAACGGCATACTCGAACTCTGCGTTAAAAATTTCGACGGCAAAGTATTATTAAAGAAAGTATTCGAGCAGGAGTTTACAGCGCAAAAAAGCACGACCGTGCAGGCGTTTGTTATGAACGAAATCAAACGCGCCGCCGATTTGAAAAACTGCTATTTGTCGGCGATATTGACCGTTGACGGGATAAAAACGGCAACTTTAACATCGCTTTTTGAAAACGAGAAGAATACCGATTTGAAAAATTGCAAACCGAACGCAGACGTAAAAATAAAAGACGGCACCGCATATATAACGCTCAATGCTCCGCATTTTCTGCGCAAAGTCCGCATTTCGTCTGCGCTTTGCAGTGCACGTTTCTCGGATAATTTCACAGACTTGGAGCCAAACGTCCCGTTGACCGTGGAACAGTACGTAGGAACAGAGGTAAGCGAAGAAGAATACGCACGGTCGCTCTCTTTTATGTCGGTAACCGACGTAAAAGATAATCGTTCAAAAGCATACGGGCTGTTCTGCCGCGCAAAGCTGTTTTTACGCCCGATGGTTTTCGGGCAATGGTTCTATTACGGCATCGAACCTAAAAGAACAAAACTTAAAAAATAACATAGCGAAAATCAGCGGTCGGCAGATTTTCCCGAATGCTCTCAACAGACACGTTCAATTAAAAAAGCGTCCCGACGGACGCTTTTTTAATTGATTGTGTTCTCTGAACGGCAGGCTTATGCGCAAATCATATCAATCGCAAAATTTATGAAATCGCATTTTAACGAAGTTCGATTTTGCTGCCGTTATTGTCAGTATGCAAACTGCTCGTCGAAGTATTCTTTGAGCTTGTCGACTGCAATGCGTATCTGCGCCATAGTGTCGCGCTCGCGCACGGTGACGGTGCCGTCGTCCAACGTATCGAAGTCCACCGTTATGCAATACGGAGTGCCGATTTCATCCTGTCTGCGATAGCGTTTGCCGATAGAACCGCTGCCGTCGAAATCACAGGCGTATTTTTTTGAAAGCGCGGAGAAAATCTCGTCGGCTTTTTCGTTGAGTTGTTTTTGGAGGGGCAACACCGCGATTTTAACGGGAGCAAGCGCGTGATGCAGATGCAACACTACTCTCGTATCGTTTTCGCCGACGGTTTCCTCGTCGTAAGCGTTGCAAAGGAATGCGAGCAACACCCTGTCAACGCCGAGCGACGGCTCGATGACGTAAGGCACATAACGATTGTTTGTGACGGGGTCGATATAAGTCATATCCTTGCCGCTTGCGTTTGCGTGCTGAGTGAGGTCGTAATCCGTGCGGTCCGCGACTCCCCACAGCTCGCCCCAGCCGAACGGGAACAGGAACTCGAAATCGGTGGTTGCTTTAGAATAAAAACAGAGTTCGTCCTTATCGTGGTCGCGCAGTTTGAGGTTTTCGTCCTTTATGCCCAAGCCGAGCAGCCACTGATGGCAGAAGTTTTTCCAATAATCGAACCATTCGAGGTCGGTGCCGGGCTCGCAGAAAAATTCAAGCTCCATCTGTTCGAACTCGCGCACGCGGAAAATGAAGTTGCCGGGCGTAATTTCATTGCGGAAAGATTTGCCTATTTGACCTATTCCGAACGGTATTTTTTTGCGCGTGGTACGCTGAACATTCTTGAAGTTCACAAATATGCCCTGCGCGGTTTCAGGTCTGAGATAAATGGTGTTCGCACTGTCCTCCGTCACTCCCTGGAAGGTCTTGAACATCAGGTTAAACTTGCGGATAGAAGTAAATTCGCTTCTTCCGCACACGGGACATACTATACCCTTTTCCGCGATGTACGCCTCCATCTGCGCGTCCGTCCAGCCCGATATATTCTCCTCGACGCCCTTCTTTTTCATATAATCTTCAATGAGATTGTCTGCGCGATGGCGCGCTTTGCACCCTTTGCAGTCCATAAGAGGGTCGGAAAAACCGCCGAGGTGACCGCTTGCCTGCCAGACTTGCGGGTTCATAAGAATGGCGCAGTCCACGCCTACGTTATACGGACTTTCGGTGACAAACTTTTTCCACCAAGCCGCCTTGATGTTGTTTTTGAGCGCGACGCCCAGAGGACCGTAATCCCAAGTATTGGCAAGACCGCCGTAAATTTCGCTGCCGGGGAAAACAAAGCCGCGGTTTTTCGCAAGTGCAACAAGTTTGTCCATCGTGAGTTTAGCCATAAACACCTCTCGAAACGTATTTTATACGTTAGATATATTAAGAATAATAAGTAAATAAACGCGCAAAGTCAAGCGTTTGGACATCAAGAAAGGACAGCCCTTGAAGCTGTCCTTCCGATATGCAAGAAGCATATGCCGCCGTCGGTTATTCCAACTCGAACGCGCCCGTATAGAGTTGATAATATTTACCGCCCTTTTGAATGAGCTCGTCGTGATTTCCGCGTTCTATGATTTCGCCGTGTTCGAGCACGCATATAAGGTCGGAGTTTCTGACCGTCGACAGTCTGTGCGCGATTACGAAAACCGTTCTTCCCACCATCAGCTTGTCCATACCCTGCTCTATGAGTTTTTCCGTACGGGTATCGATGGAAGAAGTCGCTTCGTCAAGAATGAGCACGGGCGGATTTGCCACCGCGGCGCGCGCGATTGCAAGCAGCTGACGCTGACCTTGCGACAGGTTGCTTCCGTCGCCCGAAATGACGGTGTCGTAACCCTGCGGCAGATGGCGGATAAAGTAATCGGCGTTGGCGAGTTTTGCCGCCTCCACTACTTCCTCGTCCGTTGCGTCGAGTTTTCCGAAGCGGATATTGTCTTTGACCGTGCCCGTAAACAGGTGAGTGTCCTGCAACACCATACCGAGAGAATGGCGCAAATCCGCTTTGTTGATTTTCTGAATATTGATGTTATCGTACCTTATCTTGCCGTCTGTGATGTCGTAAAAACGGTTGATAAGGTTGGTTATCGTGGTTTTACCTGCGCCGGTCGAGCCTACAAGCGCGATTTTCTGACCGGGTTTTGCCACCAGATTTATGTTTTTGAGCACGGGGTGGTCGGGATTATACCCGAACGTGACGTTCTCGAACTCGACTTCGCCGCGCCATTTGACGTACGTAGTGGTGTTGTCCGCCTTGTGGTAATGTTTCCACGCCCATTCGCCCGTATAGCAATCCGCCTCTGTAATCACGCCGTTTTCGTCCTCTCGCGCGTTGACAAGCTCGACGTAGCCCTCATCCTCCTCGGGTTTTTCGTCGATATAGGAGAAGATGCGTTCCGCGCCGGCAAGTCCCATGAGCACCGAGTTCATCTGCTGAGCCATCTGCGAAAGCGGATTTGAGAACTGCTTGGAGTACTGCATAAATGAGATGAGTTTACCGACGCTCATTCCCATAAAGCCGGACACTGCGAACAGCGTGCCTACGATTGCCGTAATCGAATAGTTGATATAGGATATGTTGCCCATAATAGGCATAAGCACGTTGGCGTAGGTGTGCGCCTTTCGCGAGGCGTATTGCAGTTTTTCGTTTTTCTTATCGAAGTCCGCTTTCTCGAACTCCTCGTGGCAGAACACTTTGACGACCTTCATACCGTCGACGTGCTCCTCGATAAACCCGTTCAGTTCGCCGATTGCTTTTTGCTGATTTACGAAGTGCTTGCCGCTCTTGCCGCCGATATATTTCATTATAATCAGCATTATTATAAGCATTGCGATTATGAACAGCGTAAGCACGGCGTTGAGCACAATCATCATTACGAATATGCCGACAACCATAAGCATATTTGCGAGCATATTGGGCAGACTGACCGCAAGAAATTCGCGCAGCGTATCCGTATCGTTGGTAAAACAGCTCATAAGTTCGCCATGCGTGTGCGTGTCGAAGAACTTGACGGGCAATCTCTCCATCTTCTCGAACATCTCGTCGCGGATGTTTTGCAGGATTTTGGTCGTCGATTTGGTAACGATGTAGTTGTTGACGTAATAGAACAGCGCGCCTGCGACGTAAATGGCAATCATAACGCCCATAATGATGCCGAAGTCCTGCATAGTGACCTCTGCCGCGCGTTCTGCGTACTTCTCAAAGTTGGACTGAGTCATCGGAAGCACGCCGTTGGCGTACGCGAGCGGCATAATATAACTGTCGATGACCAACGCAAGAACCGCCGTGCCCGCTATGTTGCACAGCACGCTTATCACCATTGCCGCCATAGCGACGGTAATTCTGCCCTTATACGGTTTCAGATAAGTGAGTATGCGCTTGAACGTACCCTTTGTGTTGTTCGCGCCGAGAATGCGCTTTTCGTGCTTAGCGGCGTTTGATTTTTTGGTATTCTTACTCATTTGCCGCCCCCTTCTGCTGAGATTTGTACACGTCCTGATATATGTGGTTTTCGGCAATGAGCTCCTCGTGAGTTCCCATGCCGTTAATTTTGCCTTCGTCCATAACGATTATCTTGTCGGCTTCTTCTATCGACGCGACGCGTTGCGCGATGATTATGACCGTAGTATCTTTGAACTCCTCCTTAAACGCCGCTCTTATTGCCGCGTCCGTCGCGGTATCGACCGCCGAAGTCGAGTCGTCGAGTATCATAATCTTCGGACGCTTGATAAGCGCGCGGGCAATGCAAAGCCTCTGTTTCTGACCGCCCGATACGTTTACGCCGCCCTGACCGAGGTCGGTGTCATAGCCGTCGGGGAAACTCATAATAAAGTCGTGAGCCTGCGCCGCCTTGGTTGCTTTTTCTATTTCCTCCTGCGTTGCGTTTACGTCGCCCCACAGCAGATTTTCGCGTATCGTACCCGAGAACAGCACGTTCTTCTGCAACACCATCGCCACGCTGTTGCGCAGAGTTTCGATGTCGTAGTCCCTTACGTCCCTGCCGCCGACTTTGACGCTGCCGTCAAGCACGTCGTAAAGCCGCGGTATAAGCTGAACGAGAGTGGTTTTCGCCGAACCCGTGCCGCCTATAATGCCTATCATTTCGCCGCTTTTGATTTCGAGATTTACGTTTTCGAGGTTGAGCACGTCGGGATTTTTGCTGTACGAGAAGTTGACGTTCTCAAAGCTGATACTGCCGTCCGCGGGTTCCTCGAAGGAAGCGTTTTCGCTGTCTTTGATGTCGATTTCTTCATCGAACACCTCAGAGATACGCTGAATGGACGCGCGAGAGAGCACAATCATTATCAGCACCATAGCCACCATCATAAGACTCATAAGAATCTGCATAATGTAAGACAAGAACGCGCTCAAATCGCCGTAACTCATTACGCCGCCGATTATCTTTTCACCGCCCAACCACACGATGCCTACGACGCAGCCGTAGATCAACATCTGCATAAACGGCATTGCGACGACGAGAATTTTTTCCGCGCTGAACTGAATTTTCTGCACGGCTTCGCTGATTTTCTTGAACCGCGCCGTTTCGTAATCTTCGCGGACGTACGCCTTTACCGCGCGGATACCCGTGAGGTTTTCCTGCGTGGCTTCGTTCATATCGTCGTATTTATCCAACATCTTCATAAAACGCGGATATACTATCCTCACGCCCACGGCAAGTCCGATTATGAGTATGGGAAGCGCGACCGCGAACACAAGCGAGAGTTCGGGCTCGATGGATATCGCCATAACGAGCGCAAGTATAAACATAATAGGCGCGCGCACGAGTATGCGGATAATCATCATATACGAGTTCTGTATATTGGTAATATCCGTCGTGAGCCTCGTCACCATACTCGCCGTGTTGTAGCGGTCGAGGTTTGCGAAGCTGAACCTCTGCACCTTATAAAAGATGCTGCGGCGCAAATTCTTGCCGAAACCCGTCGCCGCTATTGCGGCAAACCGTCCCGACAGCGCGCCGAAACACAGCGAAATAAGCGCGAATCCTATCATCATTCCTCCGCACGCCAACACGAATTCTGTCCTGTCGTACATCGTAAAGAAGGGCACGCGCAAGTTCCCTAGTTGCAGTTGAAAGGTGAATTCTGTCAGTTCGTCGTTTAGTCCCACGTCGATAATCTGCGCCATAACCAACGGTATGAACACCTCGATTATTACTTCGAAAACAACGAGAACCGACGTCAGTATCGACGCGCCTTTATACTCGCCGATACAGGAAAACACCTCTTTCATCGCTCTTTTGTTAGTAAAAGCTTTTTTCTTTTCCATATTATTTGCTCTCAATAAGATTTTTTTTGATTTTATCGAGCGTTTTCATAAACGCTTCCAGCTCGTCGGCGGGTATGTCCCTGACCATTTTCTTCTCCAACGCGTCCACCTCGGCGAACACTTCTCCGAGCATTTTTTCCGACTTTTCTGTCAATTTTATGCGTTTCAGCCGCCCGTCGTATTCAACGCTCTCGCGCACTATCAATCCGTTGCGTTCCATAAGCTTCAACGTTTGAGTGGCGGTTGAACGGCGAATTTCAAAATCTTGCTCGATGTCGCGTTGAAAAACGTCGCCGTCTTCGAGCTTTCGGGCAATATAGCCTACAATATATCCGTGCGTACCTGTCAGCTTATCGTAATAAGCCAGAAACTCGTTTTTAGCGTGATTGCGCGCAATCAGATGATTTATCGCGCCAATCTCCCAACCGACGTTTACGTCCATACCCTCTCCTTAAATAAAAAGACTAAACCGCGGGCAGATTAGTCTTGAATATTGTTAGGT
>DBFJGL010000049.1:0-3839 GCA_048394785.1 Christensenellales bacterium
TATTTGTATATGAAGCAAAATGAATTTGGCAAAAATTTGCGTGAATTAAGATTGTCCAATAATTTTACGCAAAAACAACTCGGCGAAAAGCTCGGTGTTTGCAACCAAACTATCAGTTTTTGGGAAATCGGTAGCCGCGAGCCCGATTTGGATACACTGAAAGAAATTGCCGTTATATTTGACGTAAGCGTAGATACCCTGCTTAATTGAGTTTTATAAATAATTCCCGAAGATGAAAAGCCGCATTAGCGGCTTTTGTTTTTGAAATAAATTTTTACGACCTCTGCATAGGGGACTGCCGCGTCGCTTCGTTTATGAGGCAGACCGCTCGCTCCGCTCACGGGACTGACTCATTACTCCGTTCCTCGCAGTGACACGTGGGGTTATAGTGTGTCATTGCGCTTCAATTTATCCGCTTACTATGTTTATATTATAGTGTCATTGCGAGCGGCGTGAGTGTAGCGAACAAAGCGCGGCAATCCCCTAAATAGGAACGGGCACCCAATGCACGGTTAATTTTGATATTAATTTGTATTTTACTGCGAGCTCCTCAAAGCTTTGACAGGGTCTTTCTTTGCCGCCATTGACGCAGGTATAAGTCCCGATATGACCGTCAGCACCGAGCTGAGCAATACGAGCAATACGCCGTGCAACGGGTTGAGCACCGCAAACTGCGCAGGCGCTTCCGCCACAAGGTGCGCGATTATGGCGTTAATCGGGAAATCGATTACCCACGCCAACAGCACGCCGAGTACGCCGGACGTCACGCCTATAATCAAAGTTTCGGCGTTGAACACGTTGGCTACGTCGATTTTACGCGCGCCGATTGCTCGGAGCACTCCGATTTCGGTCGTGCGTTCTATGACGGAAATGTACGTTATTATGCCTATCATAAGACTCGACACAATGAGAGATATTGCCGCAAACGCGATAAGAATGTACGACGAGATGTCAACGACCTGCTCCACCACCATACTGACCGTGCCTGCCATATCCGTATAAGTCACCTGCTTTGTGGCGTCGTCGGGGTACTGAGCGTTCCATTCATCGAGATAATCGAGAATTTTCTGTTTGGCGTCGAAGGACTTGGGGTAAATATAAATGGACGCGGGAGTTTCCAGCGCGCCTATGGACTGCATCGCGCTTTCCCAGCCGCTGTCGAGAATTTTATCGGCGACCTCGCCGCTGAGTCCGAGCGGCGGCGAAATCATAATCAGTTTGAGCATAAACTTCAACTGCTGTACCGTGATGCCCGTTTCGGGGTTTGACGTTATCGCGTCCACCATTTCGTTTACGGTGGCGCAGTCTTTGATAAGTTCATACAACCCCGAATACTGCTCGCTTGCCTGCACTCCGTCCTTTATCATCTTGACAAGCGTCGCTTCGTTTACGCCGTACGCCGCAAACATATTGATTACGGGCGAAAAATCGATGGAGAACGGGTGATAGCTGAGTACGTTGTAGTCCTTGTTTTCCGCCTGTGCGACGCTTACCGCCGAAGCTTTGTTGTTTTCGAGCACAAGCGCGGTGAGTTCCTCCGTATAACCGAAGCCGCGACTCAATGCAGGCACGGTTACGCCGTCTTTTACTCTCAGTATGCCGCAGACGGTGACGGGTACGGTCTTTTCGCTTTCATACCACATATAATCGATGTTTTCCTGCCGTGCGTCCGCATAAAAGAAATCGCCCCAATCTATGCCGGCGTCACGCTCGTACCACTCGTCGTGGTGCATAACCTTTATCTGTTTGCCGAGAATTTTATCAAAATCTATGGGCTTATAACTGTTGGTTTCGGGGTCGCGCTCCACCTCATAGCCGAGCGCGTCCAATATGCTCTTTTCCACTCGGTTATACGAGCTTATGACAAGCACCGCCTGTCGGGCGCGTTTGTCGGAGGCTTGGGTATAGGTCGGGTATCTGTCGTCGTATTTTGCAAGCACTTCGTCCGCCTCTGCACTGCCCGGATAGCCGCCTGCAAGAACGTCGTACTGTCGGGTTGTAAAATCGTCCCACAACAGTTCCTGCCAACCTATCGACCGCGCGCTTACCTTGCCTATGCCGCCGTTTGCGGACTGCGCGAGCAAATTCATATTCAAATCGTGTCTGTATTGCACGGAGTTGACAAGTTCTTTGTCTATCTCCTTGACGTATTCGATGTATTCTTCGGTAATGAAATTCGCGCTGACGTTGACGCCGCTTATCCCCGAATTTTTCTCATACGGAAGCACGGCGTCGATGTCCGGAAACTCCGTCATTCCGCTGTCGGACGGGTTCATCATTTCGTTGATATTGACGGTGAAACCGATGTTGGAAATGGTGACGGGCATCTGCGACAGAGTGCTTTCTTCAAGCTCCGCCATATATATGTTGAACCCGTTGGTAAGACTGAGCACAAGCGCAATGCCTACAATGCCGATACTGCCCGCTATCGTGGTGAGCGCAGTGCGCATTTTCTTGGTCATAAGATTGCGCGCGCTCAGCGACAACGCCGTAAAAAACGACATCGACGCCTTTGGTTCTCTATCCTTTTCGTTCTTGTTCTTTTTGCGTTTTACGCCCTTGTTTTTCGCGGACACGGAATATACTATTTCCGTTTCGTTTGCGCGGCTGTCACCGTCGCTCTCCGACGACGGTTTCCGCTCCTCCGTATCGTCCTGATTATCGCCTGTTTCGTCTTTACCGTCCGAAAACTTTACCTCTTTCGCCCCGCTGCCGCCTTTATCGAAAGCGTCGTCAACACCGCAGCTGCCGTCGCCCTCATCGTCAACCGCAGCGTTTTCGCCGCAATCCGCCGCACGCGTATTTTCGCCTGCCGCCGCAACAACTCCGCCTTTTGACTTGTTTACGGGAATATACTCTATTTCGGGACGGGGAACGCTCTCGCAGACGTCTGTCGTCGCCGCTTCTTCGTCGGGCTCGTATGGCATACTGTCGCGCATAAGCACGCCGTCTTTCATCTCAACTATTCGCGTCGAATATTTGTAGGCAAGCTCGGGATTGTGCGTGACCATTATCACAAGCTTATCCTTTGCGATGTCTTTCAGAATGTCGAGAACCTGCTCGGACGTGACGGTGTCCAGCGCGCCCGTAGGCTCGTCCGCCAAAATGATTTCGGGGTTGTTGACTATTGCGCGCGCAATGGCGACGCGCTGCATCTGACCGCCGCTCAACTCATTGGGCTTCTTTTTGATTTCGTTTCCCAACCCGACCTTTTCGAGCGCGGCAACGGATAATTCCTTCTTTTTCTTGCGAGATACTCCCGATATGGTAAGCGCAAGCTCCACGTTTTGCAATATGTTAAGGTGATTGATGAGGTTATATGACTGAAAAACAAAACCTATTGTTCGGTTGCGGTAGCGGTCCCAATCGCGGCTTTTATAGTTTTTGGTGCTGCGCTCGTCGATTGTCAAATCGCCTTCGGTATAGCCGTCCAAGCCGCCGATGATGTTGAGCAACGTCGTTTTTCCGCAGCCCGAAGGACCGAGTACGGACACAAACTCGCTCTTACGGAAATTTATGCTGACCCCTTTTAAGGCGCGGACGGTATTGTCCGCCGTCTGATAATTTTTGATGATGTTTGTCAATTTCAGCATACTTCCCCTCTCGCGCGGCACTTTTGCCGACGTTTGCATTTCAATCCGTATTTTCGCGCAAAATTATCTTATGTCCTAATATTTCCGATTATATAAGTGAATTTAATTATATCTTAATAATTTTACCCGCACAATACCGCCGAGAAAAATAAAGGATAATTTATGTTTTATCGCATCCTTATTCTCATATTCGCGCTCATTAAAATAGGCGAAATTAAAAACTTGATTATATAAAAGCTATTTGTT
>DBFJGL010000050.1:0-4905 GCA_048394785.1 Christensenellales bacterium
TTTTGTTTGTTATAGATTTTTGATTGCATTTTGCGTTCATTCAGAACGCCCATTCTGAACCCTGCTTCGGCTTCCGTCAGCGGTTCACCCGTATATTTTTTGCCTTTTGCAAGTTCACGCGCATAGCGTTTGCTTCTTTCGGCAGGGTTAAGCAAAACGATCTTTTTGCCTTTTTTTGTTTTTATCCATGTTGCCAAACTGTTACACCTCGCATTGTTTGATTTTATTTTTTATTTCGTCAAAACTCTCGCAAACGAGAATTCCAGACGATTCACCCTTGCCGTCTGTTCCCATTTCAATAAACACGCTTCCGTCACCGTCACAAACAATACCCGTAATTTTCCCAACAGGGCACAATACTTTCATTTTGCCGTCATAGTCCGTAACCTCAATAAAACTTTTCATTTTGTCACATCACCTCGCTTTTGTTTTCTGTTATCGTTCGCTTGCATTCTGTAAAGCACCTTTCGCGGCATAAAGTTTTTATTCCACGATGTACTTGACAGACTGCATTTTTGATTGTCCTTTCGCTTTGCCGAAAGCAAACTCCAAAGGATAAACTTTAATAAATTTGCTATCGGACAAACTCATTTTACAAACAAAAATTCGCTCACTTGCTTTACGGCTATCCGACTTTTTTTACCTCTGCAAATCTAAAAGGATAAACCGAAAGGGGCGGTTTTGCCACCCCTTGAATGCGCATATCAATTATGCCGTTGCTTTTGCCGTTGCTTTGCTTAATTCAATCAACATAAATTTCAGCAATGCTTTATCGCTATCGCGTTGAGGTTTTACGCCGCAGTCCCAAATCTCGCCGTCTTCGTCCTCAACTTGCGCCTTATATGCCATATAATGAGTTTTCTTACCGTCATTGTCCGTCATTTCTTCTTCGCTCATTGTCAGTTCTGCTTTCGGGGCAATGTCAAAAAGAATGTCTAACGGTTCATAACCGCCTTGGTCTTTCGGGACAAAATCGACTTTCTTTTCCTGTCCTCTGATAATGCCGCGCACCACATATGCAAAATAAAGCCGTCCGTCTTTCGTTACCATTTGTTTGCCGTCTTTACCCTTGATAGGTTCGCGCACCAATACAAGATTGCCGTTTTTTGTTTCCGTTGCTACTGTTCCGTTCTTTTCTTTTACCATTTGATAGTATTCTCCTTGTGGTCTATCCCACCGTCAAATTTTATTTTGCTTTCGCAGACGGGGCAGAGGTCGGAGGATTATATTTTTTTGCCCCGTTTCGCCGTACTCTCAACGGCTCGTCAGTGCGATTATCTCATTTTATTTACCCCCTTTTGTTATTCCTCTTGCATAGGTTCGTTACAATCGGCACAAATAATATTTACTTGCTTTGTTGCGCGAACAGAAAGTCCGCAAACAGGACACACATATTTGCGCGTACTTGTTGTTTTAACGGTTTGTCCAGACATAACAGGCATACGATAAATTACAGATGCGGGGTTTTCCGATACATATTCAACAATTAAAGCCGCTGTTTCGTCTGTTAAACTTGTTTTCGACCAACCGATTTGTGCAACACATTCGACCTTTAAGCCGTGCGTTTCTGCTATTTTTTTGAAAAGTTTGTTATGATATTGTCCCGAACGTGAGCAATCTTGCATTTTGTTAACGCTTGCGTATTGGTGACACATTTCGTGAATAAGTGTTGCCGCGATTTCATTGATAGGGCGGTTAAGCTGTTGCGCCGTCATATTCAACTCGTGTTCTTCTCGTTCAATGAGTTTTGAACATTCTGAAAAACTTTCACAGTCGTCACGATTGTTACATTCCGCACAATTTGCAGGCACTGTTTCTTGCCATTTCCATACCTTAGAAATAGACCACCAACCATTTGTTTTATTACGCGCGTCCTGCTGTATTGTAATAACAGGTTTTGCAAGTTCACCGCCGAATAACTTTGCGTTTACAAAGTCATACAGCTTGCCGAGATACGCGACCGTTTCAATGTATTTTTCCGTTCCGTTTGTCATTGTTTCGTTACCTCTCTTGTATTTATTTGCCCGTATTAGCACAATAAAAAAAACGGTACAAAACAGTTCTTCTACTGTTCTATACCATTGTAAAACTTTACGCGTACAATAAAGTCTTAAAAATTTATTAAAAATTTCTTGTCAGATTATGTCGATTGTGGTAACCTTATTCTTAACAGGCGAGTGCGCCTTACAGAGGATGTTCTTTATGCTGCTTATGCCGAATGAAAAACTCATACCCGTTTGCACGCCGGTACGCGGCGGTGCGGCGGTATCGTCTTCTTTTTCGGAGTCTCTCTTTTTCGCAACTGCGAAAAGCGCGGCGGGAACATCGGAAATAACAGGCTGACAATCTCCGTTTCGGGGATTGTTTTTTATTGCAAATAATATGCAGGAGAATAAACTATGAAAATGATTTACGATGTGGAAGACAGACCTAAGTTCGGTAAACTTGTGGTCTTTTCCTTCCAGCAGCTTCTGGCGATAATCACCGCCACCATCGTTGTGCCCGTCATTGTCAACGGCGCGCTGACGGCGCAGGGGCTCGAACCCGTGCTCGATTCCGCCGCCGCGCTCGTGGGCGCAGGCTTCGGCACGATTGTGTACTTGCTGTTCACAAAGTTCAAAAGCCCGGTATTTTTGGGCAGTTCGTTTGCGTTCATATCTCCGCTCATCGGCGCGTGTTCTTTCGGATACTTCGGCGTGCTGGTTGGCGCGGCATTCGCTATGGGCGTATACGTTGTAATTGCGCTTATCGTCAAGTTTGCGGGCTCTGGCTGGGTAAACAAAATCATGCCGCCCGTGGTCATCGGACCGACTGTCGCGCTCATAGGTTTGTCGCTTGCGGGCAACGCCATAAGCGACTTTACAAAGGCAAACGGCAACATTATCGCAGGTGCGCCGCAGGCATATAACCTTGTGTCCATACTCTGCGGACTTGTCACGTTCGGCATCATCGTATTCTGCTCGGTAAAGGGCAATAAAACGATGAAACTCATACCGTTCATCATCGGTATTTTGGGCGGTTATCTCGTAGCCACATTCTTCTCGCTCATCGGCATATTTGCGGACGTACCATATCTTAAAATAGCCGACTACGGTCCGTTGATTGAGAATTTCAGCCCCGTGACCGTCACCAGTTTCTTTGATTATCCCGAGTTCACTTTCTTAAAGAGCGGCGCAAACAGCGCGCTTACGGGAGAGGGCGTTGCAAACATCGCGTTGCTTTACATTCCCGTAACCTTCGTTGTCTTTGCGGAGCATATCGCCGACCACAAGAACATCAGCTCCATAATAGAGCGCGACCTGCTTAAAAACCCCGGTCTTCACAGAACTCTGCTCGGCGACGGCGTAGGTTCTTTCGTCGGTGCTATCTTCGGCGGTTGTCCCAATACTACTTACGGCGAAAGCGTCGGTTGCGTGGCAATCACCAAAAACGCTTCCGTGGTCAGCATAGCCGGCGCGGCGGTGCTCGCGATACTGCTTGCGTTCATTTCGCCCGTAATCGCGTTTATCGAAACGATACCGTCCTGCGTAATGGGCGGCGTATGTCTTGCTCTTTACGGTTTCATTGCCGTTTCGGGACTCACTATGATCCAGAAAGTCGACCTCGGCGACTCCAAGAACCTGTTTGTCGTAAGTTCCATACTCATTGCAGGCATCGGCGGACTTTCTCTCAAATTCGGCGGCACCGACGCAAGCCCCGTCATTCAGATTTCGTCCATTGCCACCGCGCTTATCATCGGTATCGTCGTAAACGCGTGCCTGAAATCCAAGGGCGATAAGGAAGACGCAAGCCTTCCGAGCGGCAACGTGGACGCGGCGGCTGCGGTTGCGGAAGCCGAGGCAGAGGAAAGACTTGCGGAAGAACTCGCGTTAAAATACGACGAGGAGCAAAGCAAGAGTGCGGCAAACGCAAATAATGCCGACGCAGTTGCGGACGCGACGGCTGTCGACGGCGCGGCAGATTCGGATAATACCGAAAATAAGTAAAGAAAGAAAAGTCGGTCAGGAGGACAGAATTATGAAAGATTACGGCAACGTAACAATCTTTGACCATCCGCTCATTCGCCACAAGGTTGCGATTTTGCGCGATAAAAGAACAAGTATGAAAGAATTCCGCGAGCTGGTGGAGGAAATCACCACGCTTATGGTTTACGAGGCGTTCAAGGACGTTCCCACCAAGAAAGTCAGCGTGGAAACTCCGCTCGAAGTTACGGAGCAGACGATGGTAGCCGACGACGCGGTTACGATAGTGCCCATTTTACGAGCCGGACTCGGTATGGTCAACGGCGTGCACACGCTGTTCCCGACGGCTCGCGTCGGACACGTCGGACTTTATCGCGACGAGGAAACTTTGGAGCCGCACGAGTATTATTGCAAGCTTCCCGAGGGCATTGAAAACAGCATTGCCATTCTGTTGGACCCTATGCTTGCAACGGGCGGAAGCGCGGTTGCGGCAATAGACTTTTTGAAAGCGCGCGGCTGCAAGGAAATCAGGCTTATGAACATCATAGGCGCGCCCGAAGGCGTCGAAACGGTTGCGGACGCTCATCCCGATGTAAAAGTGTATGTGTCCACCCTTGACCGCGAATTAAACGCTCAGGGATACATTCTGCCCGGACTCGGCGACGCGGGCGACAGACTGTTCGGCACTAAATAGCAGAAAAAAGGCTTTTGAAAGGGTGAAAAGTAAACCCGAGGCAACCGTTCGGAGTAAATATTCGAAAAATTATAATATTTACATATGAGTGCGAGTATGCTATAATCAAGACAATAAAACAAATCGAGGAGGATTTGGAAATGGCGGCAAAAGGAAAGAGCGACTATTTCGGTCTTAGCAGAATTATAAGCATCATACTTGCTATCATCCCGTTCACGGCGTGGATTTGCGGCGCGATTACGAGATTTA
>DBFJGL010000051.1:0-5398 GCA_048394785.1 Christensenellales bacterium
ATCTGGTAGCGTTTCCAAGCAAATGCGAGCGACGTTTCGAGTCTGGGTTTTAACGGACGGAAAGTAAGTTCGCTGTCGCCGGTGACGTTTATGATTTTGTCAAGTCCGACCGCATAACCCAATCCCGATTTTACGAGCAACGACGCATTGTAAATCAAGTTATAGGTTGCGACTATATTCAAATTCTGCAAATCGGTTTTGTACCATTCCGAAATTTCGTTTTTTCGCGTGGACTGTTTGGACACTATCAGAGGCAAATCGTACAAATCTTCGGGGAGGATAGACTCTTTATCTGCAAGCGGACTGTCCTTTCGCATAAGCACGCCCCAAACGTCCGTTTGAGGCAAATTTATATAATCGAACCTGGATAAATCGGCAGGCTTTACCAAAACGCCGAAGTCAATAAGTCCTTTATCGAGCATTTCGGATACGGTGGTGCCGTCGCCGCTGAAAAAATCAAACTTGATATCGGGATAATCTATTTGCAGATTTTTTGCGGCTTGGGCGATAATCTCTACCGTATAAGACTCGCCGCTTCCGATAAATACCGTTCCGCGCACGCTTTTTTCGGACGAAAACAGTTCCGCTTCCGCCTTTTCGTACAGCGATAAAATTTCTTCCGCACGCTTGCGAAGCAATACGCCCGTTTCGGTAAGAGTGACCTTTTTGCCTCCGCGTACGAAAAGCGGTTTGCCTATCTCTTTTTCGAGGTTTTGCATTTGACGGGACAGGCTGGGCTGCGTAATATACAAAAATTCCGCCGCTTTGCTGATGTTTTCCTCTCTCGCCACCGCAAGGAAATATTTTAATTCTCTCAATTCCATAACGAGTTCCGCTCTTTTTTGTATATTGTATCAACGATAGGTATAGCCGTCAAGCATAGTTTGTCATACAATATAGGCATTTTACATATTCGGTAAGGAAAACTATTATAAATGCGCAGGAGAAAAACGCTATGACGGAAATTGAATTGAACAGGTATATGAGAGACGGAGCAGTCGTTGGGGGCGGTTCTGACGAACACTTGCGTATGCACGAGGTTTCCGAGCAGGCAAGAAAAATAACGACGCGTCTTAACGGTGCGTATCATACCGCGGAAGAAGTGAGAGAAATCTTTTCCGAGCTCACGGGCAGCGTCGTTGACGACACGTTCAAACTTTTTCCGCCTTTTTATTCGGACTACGGAAAGAATACGGTTGTCGGCAAAAGGGTGTTCATAAATTCGGGCTGCTGTTTTCAGGACCAAGGCGGCATTGAAATAGGCGACGGCGTGTTAATCGGGCAGCAAGTCGTAATTGCAACGCTCAACCACGGATTTGCTCCCGAACACAGGCAGAATTTAATTCCGAAAAGAGTAAAGATAGGCAACAACGTCTGGATAGGAACACACGCAACTATACTCCCCGGCGTGACGGTAGGAGACAATTCTATTATCGCCGCAGGCGCGGTTGTCACAAAAGACGTCCCCGAGAACACCGTCGTAGGCGGCGTTCCCGCGAGAATTATAAAAAAGATATAAAGGAGTAATAAAATGAATAAAAAAGTTGTTGTGGTATCCGGTACTATGAGAAGAAACGGAAATTCCCGCATACTTGCGGAAGAATTCGCAAGAGGAGCAAAAGACGCGGGAAACGAAGTGACAAAAGTCGATATACGCGACTTGGATTTGCAGTTCTGCACAGGCTGTCTTTCTTGCAACAGAACGGCAAAATGCGTGCTTAAAGACAGTATGAACGAGCTTTACGATACGTTTCAGAGTGCGGACGTACTCGCATTTGCAACGCCGATTTATTATTATGCGGTAAGCGGACAGCTGAAAACGTTTTTGGACAGGCTCAATCCGCTCTACGTTCGCGACAACAAATTCAAGAAAGTCTATTTGCTCGCAACTGCCGCGGAAAACGATAAAAGCGCGATGGACGGAGCAATCAAAGATATACAGGGCTGGGTTGATTGTTTCGACGGCGTAAAATTTGAAAACGTCGTTTACGGTATCGGAGTGGGCGGAGCAGGGGAAGTAACACGCACCGCCGCCGTCGCGGAAGCGTACAAAACAGGCGCGTCTATTTAATAAAGGAGATAATTATGTTAGGAAACTTTACTTATTGCAATCCCACAAAACTGTATTTCGGAAAGGACGCGCTCGACGGACTTAACAGAGAGTTGCCCAAATACGGCAAGAACGTCTTGCTTGTTTACGGGGGCGGCTCTATCAAGAAGAACGGCATATACGATAACGTCGTGGAAATATTGAACGCAAACGGCAAAACCGTTCACGAGGACGGCGGCGTTATGCCCAATCCGACGACAGAAAAACTGTATGAGGGAATAGAGAGGGCAAGAGAGGCAAAAGCCGATTTAATTTTAGCTGTCGGCGGCGGTTCGGTTTGCGATTATGCAAAAGCTCTGTCCGTCAGCGTGAATTGTAAAGACAGCGACGTTTGGGACAAGTATTTCATACGTTTCGAAGAACCCGATTGCGATGTAATACCCGTCGGGTGCGTTCTTACGATGGTGGGCACCGGAAGCGAAATGAACGGCGGCTCGGTTATTACCAATCGTGAGCAGAAACTCAAAATAGGGCACGTTTTCGGGGAAAACGTATTTCCGAAATTCTCTTGTCTGAACCCCGAATACACATTTACGCTTCCGAAATATCAGATGGTTTCGGGCATTTACGATATAATGTCGCATATTCTCGAACAATATTTTTCGGGAACGGACGATAACACTTCCGATTATATTATGGAAGGGCTTTTGCGTTCGCTGATACACAGTGCAAATATCGCGGTGGAGAACCCTGTCGATTACGAAGCGAGAAGCAATATTATGTGGACGGCAACCTGGGCGCTCAATACTCTTGTGGCAAAAGGCAAAACAACGGATTGGATGGTGCATATGCTCGGGCAAGCCGTTGCCGCGCATACCGACGCGACGCACGGAATGACGCTAGCCGCCGTTACAATTCCTTACTATAAATACATCGTGCCTTACGGAACGGCGAAATTCGCGCGTTTTGCCGTCAACGTCTGGAACGTTAATCCCGACAACAAAACCGAAATGCAAATCGCCTGCGAAGGTTTATCCGCAATGGAATCGTGGATGAAGAAAATCGGTTTGGTAATGAATATAACCGAACTCGGCGCAACCGAGGCAATGCTCGACGGAATGGTAAAGAGTACGCTCGTAATGGACGGCGGCTACAAAGTAATGAATAAAAGCGATATTCGCGCCGTGCTCGGCGCAAGTTTTTAATTTGGCAAATACGGTTGCGCCCGACTCGGTGAAATTACGGGTTGAGGCGCAGCTGTTTTGCGGCGGAGATTATCATATACGAGCCTAATGCGATTGCAAAAGAGCATACCGCAAGTCCCGATACGCCGATTATTGCGAGCATATCCCGCGTGAATTCGCCGAAAGTCGTAATAAGCGTGCCTTCGAGCAGTATGATTGAAATGAGCGCGTCTATCAGATTTATATTGCGGATAGTCTGCAAAATTTTATCGTTGACGGCTTTCGATTTGACAAAATTTCTTATCGCCGCGAATATTTTGTAAAAAGCGTAAGCGGCGGTCGATATTGCGATTATCGCATCGGAAACAATGGGTTTTTGAGAGTTAATCAGCAGGGCGGTGATGACGGACAGAACAATGGTTACGGGTACGAATACCGCACCGTTGGCAAGGTAAATCTGCATTTTTATTCTGTCTGATTTATCCTTATCTCCGCCGCTTTTTCTGCGCGCATAATTATATAGAACTATAAGCAGCGCACGTTGCAGTGCGAGAATCAGCATATAGCCGGCGTACGCGCCGTACCACAGAGATTTATTCACTATGCCGAAATAGCCGTAATATACGGTGAACGCAACGGTCACTGCCGCTCCGACGGCGGATAAGACGATTGAGCGGTAAACGTAATCGTTTTTGAAAATGCCGTATGATGCAAAACCGTGAAACAATTTGTCGCGTATTTGCTCAGCCCTGTCCCTTGTTTTCGCCATCAATGCTTGTGGTTTACGCATTTCATAATCATATCTGCGATATGCGTGATTTCATCTGTACAGCCGCCTTTTATCCACTCCGTTATTACCGCGTGAATGCCGCTGATGTAGAACTTTACCATATATCGTCTTTCTTCTTGCGGAACACCGAATTTTTCCAAAATCGGCTCGAACAGCAGATTGTACATTTTATTAAAAGTATTGTTTACGCCGAAAATGTTGGGTTGTGAAATCGCCGCCGTGAACGCCTTTTTGTGTTCCTTGATAAATTGCAGATAGGGGACGGAGTATTCGGGAGTAAACAACAGCAACTCGTCGACGGAGTCGTTTTTGACGTTTATCAAATCTGAATCGCCGTATCGGCTGCGCAAATTTCTTATGAGATATTCGACGCTTTCAGCCAATAACTCCGAGGTATTTTCATAATGCAGATAAAAAGTAGAGCGGTTTACGCCCGCCTTGTCGCATATTTCCTTTACGGTGATATAATCGAAATCCTTTTTGTCGAGCAATGCGAGCAGCGCTTCGTCCATCAGACAGGCGGTATTATAATATTTGCTTTCCGATTTATTCATAACACCGCCTCCTGCGGACAGCCTTATCGGCTTGATTTTGTCGATTCTCCGCCGCGCAAGCGTTTGGCAGAGATAGTTTATTTTGTATGGTTTGCCGTTACGCCTTATCGGCGCTTGTCGCAGGCGCACTGCGCCGCCAAACCGAGGTTATTATTCGGCTTCGGATATTTCTTTTGCCAATGCAATGATGTCGCCTGCGTACTTTTCTTTGCGCTTATTCAGCATTTTTCTGTATATCGGGTAGTTTACGCTTGCGCCTGCAATTCCGAGCAGCCCTACAACGACTCCCGCAGCCATTTCCGCCGCGCCGCCGTTGCCGATGACGCCCATTGACAGACACATTCCAACGCCCATTACCAGCGCAGAAACGACTCCGAACGTATAAGTGAATATCGACGGTTTCAGTTTGACTTTGTTGTCGAGCTTTTTCAATGCCACGACTTTTGAAGTGTTTTTCACCGAATATTCGTTTGCAATAGCTTCCGCATAAATTTTGTCTGTGTTCATTTGAGTTCTCCTTGCGTTTGTTTTATGGCTTAGTTATAGCAAAACAACCGCAAGAGGTGAACAACACGAAGCCGCATTTATGTCTATTTCAGCGCGAAAACAATTTATCACACCGAAATAGCATTGTCAAATACGGGCGGAGATATGATGAATTTATATTTTGTTTGGATAAAACAAAAAGTAAAGGACGGTCTAAATGAAAAGTAAATATAGTGACATACAAGTCTTGACTATTAAAAACTGTGTGGTAATATGCAAGTAATCAAGGTTGAAGAGCATTGTTTCATCAACTTTTTGCATTTCAAAAGGGGAT
>DBFJGL010000052.1:0-12062 GCA_048394785.1 Christensenellales bacterium
ATATGGTAATATTCTATATATTATAAAAAGGACGGTAGAGAGTGAATACGAGACAGCAGCGGGCAAATTCGGGTAACAGAATAGCACTTGGAGTGCTCGTCGTTATCGTATCTCTTTTTTGTTTTTTATCCGACGTCGGAGCATTGGGCGGCGTCGGAAGAATGGTATATTCTTTCCTTATAGGCTTTTTCGGGCTGGCTGACTACGCTTATGCGCTTGTCGGCATTATCGTAGGATTTGCCGTCATTTTCAATTTCAGACCTTCGATGCCGA
The DNA here is from genome assembly GCA_048394785.1 of Christensenellales bacterium. Lineage (GTDB taxonomy): Bacteria > Bacillota > Clostridia > Christensenellales > CAG-917 > DBFJGL01. The sequence continues at coordinate 274 of DBFJGL010000052.1, forward strand.
TTAAACGGTTTGCGGTTATGCTCGGGATATTTCTGCTCGGGGTGCTTGCGCTTCACGTTTACACTTCGAGCGCGCATATCGTCGGTGCGGATTACGGCGGTTATCTTGTTGCCTGTTATAACAATACGAACACGGCAGGCGGTATGCTGTTCGGCATTTTGGCGTTTCCGTTAATGAAAGCAATAACGCCCGTGGGCGCGCTCGCGCTTGTCTGCGCGATTGCTTTCGCGCTTATGTTTTTCGCGTTTTTCCCGTACATCAAAAAGAACGTCACATATACTTCCGAGCCGAGAAAAGTGCGCGGTAAATCGGCAAAAGCTCCTCGCCGTTCGGAGTCTTCGCAGGGCGAAAAGATAGAGCCGCAGAAAGCTCCCACTATTACCGATTTTTCGGGTGACGGCGACAAGAAGCTGTTTGTAGTGGACGTCGACGGCGAACCGCAGGGCAAGATAAGCAGAAAAGCAAAAGGTGCCGACGGTTACGACCCTCTTTATCCCAACAAAGACGTCAAAATCGAAGACGAGGCGAGAATTGCGCCTGCTAATGCGGCGGACAGATACAGTTCCCGCGGGCTTGCTAAAGATTTGCTGTTCAGTCCGTCTTTCGACAACGAAAAATATTCGCGTTATAATACGGCGAGCAAACCCGACGACGCGCTGTCGAGCGTGGGCGCGCCTTACAGCGCAATCAGACGCACAGAAATGAGAAACCGCCTCGGCATAGACAATTCGGACGCCGCCGTAAGAGAGGACTTTATCAAGAGGTTCGAACGCAAAGACGAAACCGCGGACGATACTCATAAAACCGCGGCGACCGATAACGCCGTTTCCGCTCAGCCAAAGCAGGATAACGCCCCCGATTACAGAACGGGCGCGGGAAGAATAGATTTTATCGCAATGAAACAGGACGAGGCGCGTCTGTTCAACGAGAGGTACGACAGTTCTGTCACCAAAATATCGGACGGCGGCAACCCCGACGCGGTAAAAGAGGTCGTCAAACCAAAAAACCAAAGACAGGCGGACGTTAAACTCAACGAAACGGTCAGAAAGGCGCAGGACGCCGTTAAAAATCAGAACGCAGGCAACGTCGGCGGATTTACGGGTACGGTTGCGCGCGCCATAACGGGGGAAGAAGCTCCGAAAGCAGCGCCGCAAAGACCGATTGAGTCCGACGCATACGAGCGTCCGCAGATAAACGTGGAAAAACAGGAAAAGCCGCAGGTTAAAATTCCCCGCGCTTTCGAAGATACAATTGTAAAGCCGGAAGAAATACCCGACGTTCCCGAAAACTACGGCTCCGAACGCAGGCAGGGCGCATACGCTCCCAACACCGTGAGCGGCAGAGTGGAGCAAAGTCTTATGGACAAATCGTCCGCGCAGAAGCTTGCGTTTAACGAAAAGAATTATGACGGCGAGCGCAGAAGCGATATTGCTACGGGCGGTTATCCGCCGCAGGAGGGCAACAGACCTGCCGCAAAGACTTTGGGCAGAGACGCGTCCGTCGACGCGCTCAGGGAAAGCGCGGCTATGAAACAACGCGTACAGCAGGCGGCAAAGGACGCTCCGCCGCTGTCCGACGCGGAAAGAGCAAAAGCCGAAGAATTGCGCGCTCAGAAAATCAGAGCGGCAAGCGACAGAGGATTGACAAAAGCCGAACCGAGGGTGAAACCCGCCGCTCCTACGGCTGAAAAAGAAAAGGAGGTCGCGCCTCCGCCCCGTCCCAAACGTCCGTATGTCGCGCCTTCTCTCGATTTGTTGGAGCCGCCCGAACCCGCGGTGTCGCAGGACGAAGATTACGAGTACAAAAAACAGGTGCTTATAGATACGCTCGCGTCGTTTAACATAGAAGCCGAAGTCACGGATATTATGGTGGGACCGACGTTCTCGCTTTACACCCTCAAAGTCGAGATGCCCAAAGGACGTACAATCGGCAGTATAGTGAGCTTGGAAAACGACATCGCAATGAAAATGGAGGAGGAGAGCGTGCGTATTCTCGCGCCCATACCCGGCAGAAACGCCGTCGGTATAGAGGTGCCGAACCGCAAGCGCAGAATGGTGCGTCTGAGCGAAATTCTGACGTCGCCCACGTTCAATAAGGCAAAATCGCCTGCGACTTTTGCGCTCGGCAAGGATTTGTACGGTTCGGATTACGTGTGCGATATAGATTCTCTGCCGCATATGCTCATAGCGGGCGCGACGGGCGCAGGTAAGAGCTGTTGTATAAACTCGGTCATTATAAGCTTGCTGTATAAAGCGTCGCCCGACGACGTCAGGCTGATACTCGTGGACCCCAAACGCGTGGAACTTTCCGTATACGAGGGCATTCCTCATCTGCTTCTCGACGAAATAGTGTGCGACGCCGATAAAGCCATTCGCGCGCTTAATTGGGCGATTACCGAGATGAGCCGCAGAATAGAATATTTCGCCAGCCTCAAATATCGCAATATCGACGATTACAATCAGGAGTGCGAAAAGCAGGGGCTTGAAAGAATGCCGCGTATAGTTATAATCGTCGACGAACTCGCGGACTTGATGTATACGGGCAAAAAGGCGGTTGAAGACAGCATAAACCGCATCGCGCGTCTTGCGAGAGCGGTGGGCATACACCTCATACTCGCCACTCAGCGTCCGTCGGTTGACGTTGTCAGTGGAACGATAAAGAACAATCTGCCCAGCCGCGTGGCGTTCAAGGTCACGGCAGGCGCGGACAGCCGTACCATACTCGATTCTTACGGCGCTGATAAACTGCTCGGAAACGGCGACTTGCTGTACAAAACGCCAAAAACGTCCACTCCCGAGAGAATGCAGGGCGCGTTCATTTCCAACTCCGAGGTCAAAAAAGTCGTCGATTTTATCAAGACGCACAACGAATCTTATTTCGACAACGCCATAAAGGACGCCATTTTCAAGGAGCCGCAGGAGGAAAAATCGGAGGATAAGGAGCGCAAGGGAAGGAAGAAGTCCGACAGCATTCCGCCCGAGGTTTTCGAAGCGTTAAGGCTGGGTATGGAAGGCACGCTTATCACCATTACGCTGTTACAGCGCAAGCTCGGTTTAGGTTGGCCGAAAGCCGCCAAGATTTACGATATAATCGAAGATATGGGATATTTCGAGCCCGACGAAAAAGACAGAAAGAAGATGAGGGTCGTCATCAGCGAGGAGGAGTTCCAATCCCTGCTCGACGCCGAGGAGGGCGGAGAGGAAGAATGAGAATAGGAGCGATAAGTCTCGGCTGCGATAAAAACAGAGTCGACACCGAAAAAATGTTGGACAGGCTCGTCTGCGCCGGACACGAACTCGTGGGCAGCGAGGAAGAAGCGGATATAATTATAATAAACACCTGCGCTTTTATAGAGAGCGCGAAAGAGGAGAGCCTCGAAGAAATCTTTGCCGCGTTGTCCTATAAGCCCCGCGGGAAAAAAGTGATTGTAACGGGGTGCCTTTCGGAGAGATATTTCGAGGAATTGCAAGAGGAAGCTCCCGAGATTGACGCCATACTCGGCGTGAGAGATTACGATTGCATTTTACGGGCGGTGGAAAACGTATCGCGCGGCGAAAAATTTGCCATTAAGGAAGGCAATGACTCTTATCACGACGGACGCGTTATCACCACGCCGTACCATTACGCCTACCTGCGCATTGCCGACGGGTGCAACAATAAATGTACATATTGCGCAATCCCGTCCATTCGCGGCGGTTACGTGAGCGAAAAGCCCGAAAAGTTGATTGCGGAGGCAAAAGCTCTTGCGGACGACGGCGTTAAAGAACTCATTCTCGTTGCGCAGGACGTGACGAGATACGGCACGGATTGGGACGGAAAGCCGCACTTAATCGAATTGCTTAAAGAGTTGGAAAAACTCGATTTCGTTTGGATCAGGCTTCTTTATCTCGAACCGGAAATGGTGGACGGAGAATTGCTCGACTATATTGCTGCAAGCAAAAAAGTCGTCAAGTATGCGGATATACCTTTCCAACACGTTGCGGACGGAGTATTGAAGCGTATGAACCGTCGCACGAAAAAGCAGGATATATTAAGAGTGATAGACCTGTTAAAAGAGCGCGGAATAGCGGTGAGAAGCTCGTTTATTTGCGGTTTCCCGGGAGAGAGTGAGGAAGAACATCTCGAAATTATCCGATTTATCCGTGAAGCCGAGATTGATTTTGCGGGATTTTTCGCATATTCGCGCGAGGAAAACACGCCTGCGGACAGACTCAAAGGACATCTTCCGAAACGGGAAATCGAAAGGCGGACAGACGCGTTGAAAGCCGTTCAGGCGGAGATTGTGCGCGAGAAAAACATCGCAAGAATAGGCACGCGCGTGTGCGTCGTATGCGACGGCATAGATTACGACAGACAACTTTTCGAGGGCAGAGCCGAGTTTCAGACTCCCGATATCGATACAAAAATTTATTTCAGCTCCGAGGTAAGTGTGGACGCAGGAAATTTCTACACAGTGGAAATAACCGACGTCGACGGACTTGACCTTGTCGGAAAGGCGGTGGACGAATGAAAATTACGCTCGCAACAAAAATTACCATAGCAAGGATTTTTCTTATAATACCGACAGTGGCGGTTTACGTCGCCGCTATGCTGTTGGGACAGGCAGGCGATTATCCGTTGTATATCGGCTTGTCGGTAACCTCCGCGGTGCTGTTTGCGGTGCTTTCGGGCACGGATTTCGTGGACGGAAATATCGCGCGCCGCACACACACGGTAACGGATTTGGGCAAGTTTTTAGACCCGCTCGCAGATAAAATCGTTGTCTTCATAATGCTGTTCTTAATCATTTATTTCAACGACATTAAACTGTTTGCGTATGACAGTCTGGTAGTGGCGTTGCTTGCCGGCGTCGTGGTGTCGAGAGAACTTGCAATCGGCGTTTTCCGCGCAATAGCGAGCAAAAAAGGGCTTGTGCTTGCCGCGGATATTTACGGGAAATTGAAGACGGTGTTTTTGGACATCGGCGTATGCGTTCTGATGATTGCGGGTTTGCATATTTCGCTTGCTTATATCGGTTTTATCGCTTATGCGATAGGCTCGGTGCTCGCGGTGTATTCGGGATATCATTACGTTGCCAAGAATTTGATTGTATTTACCGACGGTTCGTCGGGAGCAGCCGACAAAGAAAACGGCGCGGCGTGCGGCGGCGAAACCGAGAAATGCGACGATGCAGAGGCGTCGGATAACGCCGACGACAACGTAAACAAAGCGTAATCGGAGGGTATAGTGGCTGAGGTCAGAATGGAAAACAGAACGCTTGCCGCGCTGGCTGCGGACGCGTATCTCGCGGCGGAGAAAGAGGGTGTTGTCGGCGAAAAGCTGTTTATGAAAAAACTCGGGATAGCGCGTCCGACGGCTGTGAAGATTTGCGCGGCGTTCAAACTCGGCGGGCGTACCGGCAAGGGCGGTCGCAAGGGTGAAGAATTTATTGCGGACGACGGGTTTTACCGAGATATTAAACTGCGCGCAGAAAAGTATCCTTCCGCGTATATCCCCCTTGTAGAGTCGGATAAAGATTTCAAAAGGGTAAGCGTCGACAGCTACATTAAAGACGTGTTGCTGCCTGCGCTGCTTATAGGACTTACTTTCGGAGGAAGCGTAAGCCCGATGTATTTACAGCGCAAACTCGGAGTCGTAATCGAGCGGGCGGAAGAAATTTTCGCACTTCTCGACGTAGCCGGACTTGTCGGCGATACAGACGAAACAAATCCGTCGCGGCGTAAGCTTGCGGCAGGACTTGCCGACTATGACAGATTGCTTGCGGAGTTCGGTTGATTATGTTTAAGGAAACCGTAAAGCTGTTCGGGCTCAGCGCGGAACAGATAGCCGAAAGGCTCGAAAAGGCGGATACGTCGCGGGTAGACGTGGAAATTTCCGAATACTGCCTCGACGCGTCGTTGACAATGTCGTCCTCGGCGACGGCAGAGGAGTTCGGCAGGGCAAAAAGCTCCATTTATAACCTATTTGAGGAGGAGGTGTACTGTTCATCGGACATCTCAATGGAGATTTTGGCGGCGAAATTGCTTAAAATGAACAAAAGAACGCTTGCGGTTGCCGAAAGTCTTACGGGCGGTATGATATGTTCGAGGTTGGCGTCTGTGCCCGGTATAAGCGAAAATCTGTACGAAGGAGTGGTGTGTTACGACCGCCGTTCCAAGATGGACAGATTGGGGGTTAGGCGCGCCACTCTCGCAAATTACGGCGCAGTCAGCAGACAGACGGCATATGAAATGGTGGACGGCATTGCAAAGGCTCCCGCGGATATAGGGCTCGCTACAACCGGACTTGCGGGTCCGAGCGGCGACGAAGGCAAACCGGTGGGACTCGCGTACGTCGGAGTTGGCGCGGGAGAGTTTATAACCGTCTTTGAAAAAAGGCTTTCGGGAGGCCGCAATGAAATAAGGACTGCGTGCGCAAACGCGGCTTTATTCTATCTAATCAGGTACTTAAAGGGCGATATTCTTCGCTTATAGTGGAAATAACAAAGGAGATTATTTATGGCAGACAAAAATGTTAATCCGTTGGAAAGCGCGCTTGCGCAAATAGAAAAGCAGTTCGGCAAGGGCGCGATTATGCGTTTGGGCGACGCTCCCATTCAAAAGGTCGAGGCAATTTCCACGGGATGCCTTACTCTTGACATCGCGCTCGGAATCGGCGGCATTCCCAAGGGAAGAATAATAGAAATATACGGACCGGAGTCTTCGGGTAAAACCACGGTCGCGTTGCACATCGCGGCGGAAGTGCAGAAAAAGGGCGGCACGGTTGCGTTTATAGACGCAGAGCACGCGCTTGACCCTATGTATGCCGAAAAACTCGGAGTGGAGCTCGAAAATCTGTATATCGCTCAGCCCGATAACGGCGAACAGGCACTCGATATAGTCGAAACGCTTGTCAGAAGCAATTCGATTGACCTTATCGTGGTCGACTCGGTTGCCGCGCTCACCCCTCAGGCGGAGATTGACGGCGATATGGGCGACAGTCACGTCGGCTTGCAGGCGCGTCTTATGTCTCAGGCGTTGAGAAAACTCACGGGTATCAGCGCAAAGAGCAAGTGCACGATAGTGTTCATCAATCAGCTGCGGGAAAAGGTCGGCGTTATGTACGGAAGCGCGGAAACGACTACGGGCGGAAAGGCGTTGAAGTTCTATGCGTCCGTGCGTATCGACGTAAGACGTACCGAATCGTTAAAGGACGGCGGCGACGTAATAGGCAATCACGTCAAGGCGAAAATAGTCAAAAATAAAGTCGCGCCTCCCTTCAAACAGGCGGAGTTCGACATTATGTACGGCACGGGCATTTCCAGAATGGGTTGCCTTCTCGACCTTGCAGTATCCGCCGGATACATCAATAAGAGCGGAAGTTGGTTCAGCTATAACGACGATAAAATCGGACAGGGCAGAGATAAAGCGGTCGAGTTTTTGAAAACGCACGAGGAAATAGCAACCGAGCTCGACGCAAAAGTCAGAGAAAAGTACGGAATGAACTGAACGCGTTTTGAAACGGACGGTTGACGGCGGACTGCCGCCGACGTATAGGTAAATGATTTAAGCGGCATTCGGGAATTACCCCCGAATGCCGTTTTTTGCGTTATTTTTTGATTTTGCGTTTGAAATATTTGATTTACGGCAATGTCGAGCATAGACCGTATCGGACGTCTAAAACCCAAAATTTTTTATACTGCAAGTCAAACTCGGCAGTGCGGTTGACGTTGCGATTATTTATACGACTGTTCCGTTAACCCAATTCTCGATTACGGGAGCAATGCGACAGTCCGCCTTTTCAAATGCGTTGCTCAGCGACTCTATTGTGGCAAACGAGTTGAAGTTGTCGCGGTAGTAGTTTGAAAGCGCGGCGTTGAAATTTTCTTCTCCGACGATTGCGAGCACGGCGTCAAACATCATCGCTCCGCGAAGATAGGTGAGAGAAACATATTCGCCCTCCGATATAAATTCGGTGAGATGACGGCTCATATTTGCAGATAATCCGTATTTGTTTTGGAGCTCGCGGTATCCGTCGTAACTTGACGAAATTCTTTTGATATATGAGTTAAACGCTTGGTCGTCGCCTTTCAGTTTGTGATAGTAGCCCGTGCAGAATTCGGTCAGCCCTTCGTCGAGCCACGCGTCGTTCAGCTGGTCACTGCCCACCGCTCCGTACCACCATTGATGCGCCGTTTCGTGAACGGCAGTGGTCTTCATTTCGACGGGAGAGAGGTTGTCCGCGAGAATGACAAACGCGCCGTACTCCATGCCGCCTGCGTTAAGCGCGCTCTCGGCAAGCGTAAGAGAGGAGTAGGCATAATCGCCGAACGCTTCCGAAAATACTTTTATTGCGTCCGCCGCGACGGAGGCAGTCTGTTTGGGAGTATCGTCGTTTATATAATAATATTTTACGGACACGCTTTTGTCGGTCAGCATTACGGCTGTTTCCGCGGTTTTGAAGTGCTTGCTTGCGCACATACCGAAATCGCGTATGCCGACAGCGGTTATTTCGTAATGGTTATATCCGTTCTCCGCGTCGTATATCATTCCCTCGCCGCCGTAAGCGAGCAGATAGTCTTCGGGGACAGCCGCGGTGACATAGTAATTTGCGACGTCGCTCATAAACGGGTCGCCGTATGCGGCGTATTCGTCGACTCGCCAGTTTCCGTTTTCATAAGCGCAAAGCACGGGATAAAAGCCCGTGAGGTTCACGGTATTTTCGGTAATGCCAAGCCGCATTCCGCCTGACGGAAGCGTGAGTTCCGCCGATATAGATACGGTAGCCGCTTCGTCGTCGTTAATCGAACCGTATATTGTGAGAATTTGTCCGTCGCTTCCTTCAAGCGAAAAATCACGGTTTATTCCGTCAATTTGCACAGATAAAATGTCGATTTTGCCGTATTCGCCGTTTAGGATTTCTTTTTCGTTGACGCCGCCCCTCTTGAATGCGTTGGGGTACAGATGGAATTTTATTTCGTCGAGGTTAGTGCCGCTATCGTTGGTAAACATCATATCTTCCGCAATGAGCGCGGTTTTCATATCCTCCGAAAATTCGACATCGATAAAATAACAGTCGGCGTCCGAGCCGAGTACGGGTGCGGATGAGGGGGTAAAAACGATGACGAGTACGGGAATGAGAATTAACAGCAGAATTGCCGCTATAATAAGCGCAATGCGCGCCTTGTCGGAGCGCGCAAGCACGTTAGGCGATTTCCGATTTTCGTTTGCCGCCGTTGTTTTTTGCTTTTTCATAACTGTTTGGAATTGAGCGTCAGTTCGACGAGTTTGCCGGCTTTACGGGCTGAGTCGACAAGTTGTTCCGTAATTTCGCAGTCGGCTTCCGCAATCAGTTCGCCGCCGTAGGTATAAAGCGGAAACGCCAGCTTTCTGCCCAATAAGAAATCGTATTCGCATATTATTCTCGGCGGAGTATGCCCGTCGCCGCCCATCGAAATAAGAGTTTCCTGCAAAAAGACCGCGTTATCTTCGCTTGCTGTTTCGTGGATTTTTTCGGGCGTTTTCGCTTCGCCGCTTGCTTCTTGCGCAGCGCCGCCGTTTTCTATATTATCGTCGCAGGTATAAGCGACTGCCGATGTTTTGTTTGCGGCAACGGGCGAATGCGCATTATAAATAGCGGGCGACTCCGCGATTAAAACCTTATTGTATTTAATATTTCCGTCAATCGCAACGGGCGTGCTTGCGGGCATATCTGCCGCCGCTTCATCGCCTGCCTGTTTGTTTTGATTTGCAGAATCGTTATATATTGCGGTTTTCGACGGAACGTTTGCGCTTGGATTATCGGTTGCCGTTTCAGACGAGTTATTCTGTTTTTCGAGCAAGGATACGTTTATATCTTTTTCGGGACGGGGCAGGCGCCTCTTATATGCGCGCTTTTTACTTTCGCCGTCCTTTAACAGCGCGATTTCCGCAAATTTGGCGAACATTTGCGGAGAATATGCCGTTTGGTTTGACAGTATAGAAATGACTTTGCCTTTGTCGGACAGTTTAATTTCCGTAATACGCCCTTTGAAGTCGCCGTTTTGTGCGTATATCGCTTTGCCGATCATCGAGTGCGCAAGCACGGTGTCGTCAAGTTCTCCTATGCTTACGGCGGAGTCCGTTCCCGATACGGCAATCGCGTCGCCTATGCAGTCTATTTCCGAGAAGGGAAGGGCGTAATTTAAGTCTATCGCGCTTCCGCATACGGGTACGGTTGCAAAATATGCAATATTTTTACATTTTTCATCAAAATATACATCTCTGACTTCGCCGAGATACAGTCCTTCGCGCTTGCAAATAATCGGCTTTTTGAAAAAGGATGTCAAGTCTGTCATAATTCACCTCGTCTAAGCGTATGACGGTTTGCCCTGCGATATGTGCGTCCTTATACCGCAAATGAGGTTTTATCGTGCGAAATCGGTCGATTTTTGCGGTTTGCATATAAATTTCGGGCGACCGCAGTATATTTAGCTTGCCGATTAAGAAATATATTTTTTGCCTTTGTCCACCGAGTTATCCACATATGGGCGTTAAATTGTGGATAACTTTGTGGGTAAACTCGTATTTTTATACTTTTCGGCATATATTTAACATTGAAACGATATGCAGAATAAAAAGATAATATTGTCGGAGAAAACAAAATCCGTTATAGCCGCGGTTGCGGCGATAGCCGTGCTTATTTTGGCGATAGGCGCGCCGCTTGCAGTTATGACGTCCAACGTATCGCACAAACCCGTCATTGTTTTGGACGCAGGGCACGGAGGGGCTGACGGAGGCGTAACGGGACGGACCACGGGGGTAAAAGAGAGCGATTTGAACCTTGCCGTAACCAAGTTGCTCGGCGAATACCTGTCGTCGGCAGGATTTTCGGTGGTATATACGCGAACTAATAAAAACGGCGCGTATCCCGACTTTTTCGGTTTGGGATATTCAAAAAAAGAGGATATGGAAAAACGCGCGAAAACCATAAAAAAGGCAAATCCCATTGCCGTTGTCAGCATTCATATGAACTTTTTTTCGGCGCACGAAAGACGGGGCGCACAGGTGTTTTTCGGGAGCAGCGAGCAAAGCAGACGATGCGCGGACATCATTCAGGAGCGGCTTAACTACGATTTGAACGCCGCAGACGCGGGCAGGGAGTTCGCGCCGCTGTATGCAGAGAAATATATTTTGGAGTGCGCGGACAGCGTAGTGATTGTAGAGTGCGGTTTTCTGTCCAATATCCGTGACGAAAGCAATCTGATAAATCCCGAATATCAGGCAAAACTCGCATATTCCATATTCAGGGGAATAGCCATTTATACGTCTGCGTCGCACCATACGTCTTATTAGATTGCGCCGCTGCGCACCCTTCTCATTATGCGCGGCAATCTTTATTTAAGACAGCCCGTGTACTGTTGCGTATTTGTTTGCGGTGACGCCGAATAGCTGTTTTGAAAATCAAATAAACACTGAAATGACGTTATAGAAACTTTATATAATAAAACCGTGCGTTAAAGCTTGTTTAACGGTCGTAGCCGTCCAACATAGACTGCATATATCCCAAGGCACGCCCTTGGTCGGTTGCCGTAAGTCGGTCAAAAAGAGATTGCACTTCGCTTTTCGGCACGCGCGCGTCGTCAAACAAAGACTGTTCGCCGGATACCCCCAAAAGGTAATCGACCGTCACATCGTAAAACTTAGCAAGCGCAGTCAGCTGCTCGGCGTCGGGCAGGGTGCGGCCGCACTCCCATTTGGATACGGCAGAGTTTTTGACTCCCATAATCTGCGCCACGTCGTTTTGCGTATAACCTCGCGATTTTCTTAATA
>DBFJGL010000053.1:0-17473 GCA_048394785.1 Christensenellales bacterium
GCGTAAAGCTGGTCACCTGCGATTTCGGCGGCGAGTGCTCTCGCGAAGAAGTTGCCAAACTGCAAAAGGTTGCAAAAGAAAATAAATGCGCGTGCATAATCGGTCTCGGCGGCGGCAAAGCCATCGACACCGCAAAGTGCGTCAACGCGGCAAAATCACGCCTTATAATCGTCCCCACCATCGCGGCAACCGACGCTCCCACGTCCCACTCCGCGGTGCTCTACACTCCCGACGGAGCGTTTGACGATTACGCGTACTTCACCAGCCCCGACGTCGTCCTCATCGACACCGCGGTCATCGCAAAAGCCCCCGTACGTTTCCTCGTATCCGGTATGGGCGACGCGCTTTCCACCTACTTCGAGGCAAGAGCAAACAAGCAGTCTTTCGCAAACATCAACGCCGGTCTGCCCTGCGGCGCAAGAGAAAAGAAGTGCGCTCCCGCAAAACCCACGATGGCGGCGTATGAACTTGCCACGCTTTGCTACAACACTCTGCTTTCCGACGGCTACAAAGCAATGCTCGCCTGTGAAGCAAAGGTTGTCACTCCCGCGCTCGAAAACATCATCGAAACCAACATTCTGCTCTCCGGTCTGGGCTTCGAATCCGGCGGCTTGGCGGCGGCTCACGCAATTCACGACGGTCTTACCGTTCTCGAAGAAACCCACCATATGACTCACGGCGAAAAAGTCGCGTTCGGCACTCTTTGCCAGCTCGTACTCGAAAACGCCGACCAGGAAGAAATCGACGAAGTCATCGACTTCTGCATGACGGTAGGTCTGCCCGTATGTCTTGAAGATTTGGGCGTCGAAGATATAGGCGACAGAATTATGGAAGTCGCAGAAAAGGCTTGCATACCCGAAGAAAGCGTACACTCTATGCCCTTCCCCGTCACTCCTGCGGACGTTGCCGCGGCGATACTTGCGGCGGATAAGCTCGGCAGAGAGGCAAGATGCATGTGCGACTGCGGTTGCGACTGCGAATAGCAACTGTGCTCCGACGCTCAGCGTCGGAGCTTTCTTAATGCCGACCTCGCAACACGGCGCAACTGCCGCTTTATGCGTTTGTTTTGACACATAAACTGCGTTTTGCGCATATTTGCGAGTGCGATTGATAAAGGAGATTATGATATGAAGAAAATAATGAACACCCCCGAAGCGTTCGTTTACGATATGTGCCACGGACTTGCCAAAGCACATCCCGAACTCGAATTTGTCGAACAGTTCAAGATTGTCAAAAAGAAAGCCATCAACGAAAATAAGGTCAGCCTTATCTCGGGCGGCGGCAGCGGACACGAACCCGCGCACGCAGGTTTTGTCGGAAAAGGTATGCTCGACTGCGCCGTGTGCGGCGACGTCTTTGCGTCCCCTTCTCAGATACAGGTTTACAATGCCATAAAAGAATGCGCGACCGATAAGGGCGTTCTGCTTATCATCAAGAACTACTCGGGCGACTGCATGAACTTCAACAATGCCGCCGAGCTCGCAAAGGACGAGGACGGAATTAAGGTCGACGCGGTTTACGTCAACGACGACATTGCCGTCAAAGACTCCCTCTACACCGTAGGCAGACGCGGCGTTGCCGGCACGGTATTCGTGCACAAAGTTGCAGGTGCGGCTGCCGAGCAAGGCAAGTCTTTGGAAGAAGTCAAAGCGGCGGCAAACAAAGCAATCGCAAACGTGCGTTCTTTCGGTTTCGCACTCACGTCCTGCACTCCCCCCGCAAAGGGAACGCCCATTTTCGAGATAGGCGACGATGAAATCGAGTTCGGCGTAGGCATTCACGGCGAACCGGGCAGAAAGACGGAAAAAATGCAAACTGCCGACGAACTTGCAAAACGCATCGTCAAAGATTTGCTCGAAGACCTCAACGTCAAAAAAGGCGAAGAAGTCGCGCTCATCATCAACGGCTTCGGCGCAACTCCTCTTATGGAGCTTTATCTGTTTAACAACTCCGTAAGCAAGGAACTCGAGGCGGCAGGCATTTCCATTCATAAGACGCTTGTCGGCAACTATATGACGTCCATCGATATGGCGGGCGCGTCAGTCACCGTTATGAAGGTCGACGACGAACTCAAAGGCTACATCGACTACCCCGTATCTACTCCCGCGCTCTCTTGGGGAGCGGCGATGGACGAGAACGCTCAGTATGCGGTGGAAGCAATGAACGCCATTGCGAAAGCTCTCGGATACGCTCCCAAAGCGGACGCCAAACAAGAGTGCGAATGCACCGCAAAGAAAGAAGCTAAAAAAGCGGCGAAAAAGGCGGCTCAGTATGATGTAAAAGGCGAGCCCGAAGTTACCGACACAACCATTAACACCGCGGCTTTCATAAAAATCGTGGACAAAATGGCCGACGTCATAATAGAAAACGAAGTCCCCTTCTGCGACGCGGACAAAATGGGCGACGGCGACTTCGGTATGAGCATCGCAAAAGGTTTCAAACAGCTCAAAGCCGATTGGGCTACCCGCGATAAAGCCGATATAGGCGCGTTCTTAAAGAGCTGTTCCGAAATCATTATGGAATATTGCGGCGGCGCAAGCGGTCCCATCTGGGGCAGCGCGTTCCGTTACGCAGGCAAAGCCGTGGAAGGCAAAGACGTTATCACGCTCACCGACTTGGCTGACATCTTCCAGGCGGCAAACACGGGCGTATACGAAACGGGCAAGAAGTCTTTCGGCAAGGGTGCGGTCGTCGGCGACAAGACGTTGGTAGACGCCCTCAAACCCTGTGCGGATGCGCTTACAAAAGCCGCACTCGACGGCGACAAACTGTTTGACGCGGTCGACAAAGGCGCAAAAGCGGCGGTTGCGGGCGCAGACAGCACCAAGGCTGTTGTGGCAACTCTCGGCAGAGCGGGTACCGTGGGCGAAAAGTCAATCGGTTATCCCGACGCGGGCGCGTACGGCTTGGGCGTAATCTTCACCGCCCTTGCAAAATACATCAAAACGCTGTAAGCTCTGTCTGCAAGTCTAAAAGGTCCGACGCAGCGAAATCAGCAAAAATCACAAAACCGCCGACAAAATCGGCGGTTTTCGTTATGGCGTCATCAAATTTAACTTTTGCCTCCGATAAATAATATCCATCGACTCGCTCGATTTTATACTCTCAATTTTTTGTTATATACCGAAACAACCGCCTGACGGCGGTTGTTTGCATTAAATCATAAGTTCGGATAACTTTATCAATAATTATCTCTGGGAGTATAGCTCGTGTGCAGAATTTCGTGCGCTTTATGGCTGTTCGGCGCGCCGAAATACTCGTCGTAAATCTGCTTGATTGCAGGATTTTCGTGGGATTTTCTAAGCGACATAGCCTTATCCGCATTATAGATTGCCTGCGCGCGTTGAGCCTTGATATCCACGTTGTTTCTGACGTACGCGCTCTGAATTGGCTGTCCGCCGCCGTTGACGCAGCCGCCCGGACAGGACATTATCTCGATGAACTGATAATCGCACTTGCCCGCTTTCACGTCGTCCATAATCTTTCTGGCGTTCGCAAGACCGCTCGCGACCGCAACCTTAACCTTTGTACCGTTGAGGTCATAAGTCGCTTCCTTGATACCCTGCGTGCCTCTGACTTCCTTGAAATCGAGAGACGGAGCTTCTTTGCCGACAACAAGTTCGTACACCGTACGCAAAGCCGCTTCCATAACGCCGCCCGTCGCGCCGAAAATGAGCCCCGCGCCCGAACCGATGCCGAACGGAGCGTCAAATTCCTCGTCGGGAAGTTGGTCGAAGATTATACCGCAACGCTTGATTAGCTTGGCAAGCTCACGCGTGGTAAGCGCGTAATCGATGTCGGGAACTCCCGCCGCACTTTGGTCGGCTCTGCCCTTTTCGAATTTCTTTGCGGTACAGGGCATAATTGATACGACCACAATATCTTTGGCGTCAATGCCCAATTTCTCGGCATAATAAGTCTTGCACACCGCGCCGAACATCTGTTGCGGCGACTTGCAGGTGCTAAGGTTTGCAAGTTGATTCGGGAAGTTGTGCTCACAGAACTTAATCCACGCCGGCGAACAGCTTGTAATCATAGGCAGAGTACCGCCGTTTTTGAGTCTGCCGAGGAATTCCGTCCCCTCCTCCATAATGGTAAGGTCTGCGGTAAAATCGACGTCGAACACGTTCTTGAACCCTATGCGGCGGAGCGCGGCGACCATTTTACCCTCGACGTTGCTTCCGATGGGCAAACCGAATTCCTCACCGAGTCCCACTCTTACGGAAGGAGCCGTGCCTACCACTACGTATTTGTCGGCATCCGCCAACGCGTTAAGTACGTCGTCGATTTCTTCTCTTTCTCTCAGCGCGCCTACGGGACATACGTTGATGCACTGTCCGCACGCCACGCACGGAGTGTCGCCGAGCGGCATCTCGAACGCGCTGCCGATGTGCGTATCGAAACCGCGCGCGTTCGCTCCTATGACGGATACGGACTGATACATTTTGCACGCCGCCACGCAGCGTCTGCACAGCACGCATTTGTTGTTATCGCGAATGAGATAAGGCGTGGAGTCGTCGATGGGATAATCGTTCTTGACTCCCGCATACTTACCCGACTCGCAGCCGAGCTCATAAGATAACGTCTGCAATTCGCAGTTTCCGTTTCTGACGCAGCCGAGGCAGTCCTGATGATGGTCGGATAAAATAAGCTCGACGGTCGTCTTTCTGGACTCTCTGACTTTGGGGGTATTTGTGAAAACCTCCATACCCTCGTTTACGGGATAAACGCAGGATGCGACAAGACTTCTTGCGCCCTTCACCTCGACCACGCACACTCTGCACGCGCCGATTGCGTTGATGTCTTTAAGATAACAAAGGGTGGGAATTCTGATGCCGGCTTTCTTTGCGGCTTCGAGAATGGTGGAACCCTCCTCCGCCTGAACGGGTATATTATTTATTTTAAGATTAACCAATGCCATACTTCACCTCATTATTCCTTGACGATAGCGTTGAACTTGCACGTTTCGATACACGCGCCGCACTTGATGCACTTTGCGGTGTCGATTGTGAACTTCTTTCTGATTTCGCCCGATATTGCCTCGACGGGACACTTTCTCGCGCAAGCCGAACAGCCCTTGCACGCGTCGGTGATGCTGTAACGCACGAGCTTTTTACAGACGTGAGCCGGGCAACGACGCTCCTTGATGTGCGCTTCGTACTCGTCGCGGAAATAGCGGAGGGTGGAAAGCACGGGGTTGGGCGCAGTCTGTCCGAGACCGCAGAGCGAATTGTTCTTTATGTAGTAGCAGAGCTGCTCCATATCGTCAAGGTCCTGCATCGTCGCGGTGCCGTTTGTGATTTTTTCGAGATATTCGAGCAATCTGCGGTTGCCTATACGGCAAGGCGTGCACTTACCGCAGCTTTCGTCCACGGTAAACTCAAGGAAGAACTTTGCAATGTCGACCATACAGTTGTCTTCGTCCATAACAATCATTCCGCCCGAGCCCATCATAGATCCGATTGCGATAAGATTGTCGTAGTCGATGGGTATGTCGAAATGCTCCGCGGGAATACAGCCGCCGGAAGGACCGCCCGTCTGCGCCGCCTTGAACTTTTTGCCGTTGGGTATGCCGCCGCCGATGTCTTCTATGACTTCGCGCAAAGTGGTGCCCATCGGGATTTCGACAAGACCTGTATTTACGATTTTACCGCCCAGCGCGAACACCTTGGTACCCTTGGATTTCTCCGTACCCATAGACGCAAACCATTCCGCGCCTTTGAGAATAATCTGAGTGATGTTCGCATATGTTTCGACGTTGTTGAGAATGGTGGGTTTGCCGAACAGTCCTTTCACCGCAGGGAACGGAGGACGAGGTCTGGGCTCGCCGCGGTTGCCTTCGATAGAAGTCATAAGCGCGGTTTCCTCGCCGCAAACGAACGCGCCTGCGCCGAGTCTGATTTCTATGTCGAAATCAAAGCCCGTATCCAGAATGTTTTTGCCGAGCAAACCGTATTCTTTTGCCTGTTTAAGCGCGATTTGCAGTCTTTGAACGGCAATCGGATACTCCGCTCTGACGTAGATATAGCCCTGATTGGAGCCGATTGCATAACCTGCGATTGCCATTGCTTCGAGCACGGCGTGAGGGTCGCCTTCGAGGACGCTTCTGTCCATAAACGCGCCCGGGTCGCCTTCATCGGCGTTACAGCAAACGTACTTTATATCCGACACGGAGTTCTTTGCAAACTGCCATTTCATACCCGTGGGGAAGCCGCCGCCTCCTCTGCCGCGCAGTCCGGAGTTTTTTATTATATCGATAACTTCCTGCGGAGAGAGTTCGGTCAGACATTTGATTAACGCCTGATAGCCGTCGTACGCTATGTATTCGTCGATTTCCTCGGGGTTGATTACGCCGCAGTTTCTGAGCGCGACGCGCGTCTGTTTCTTGTAAAAATTGGTGTCGGACAAAGCCTTGACGGCGTGTTGGTCGCTCTTTTCCTTGTACAGCAGACGAGTGACCATTCTGCCTTTTATTATGTGCTCGTCGATGATTTCGGATACGTCCTCTACCTTAACGCCGCTGTAAAACGCGCCTTCGGGGTAGATGATGATGACGGGACCGACCGCGCACAGACCGAAACAACCCGTACCCACTACGGATACGTCTTTTTCGAGTTCGCGCTGTTTGAGCTGTTTTTCAAACTCCTTGCGGATTTCGCCGCTGTTATTGGAATGACAGCCCGTGCCTCCGCACACCAGAATATGGCTTCTGAACATTTATATTTCCTCCCTTATTCGTTGGTAATGAGATAATCGGCGCAGATATTGCCGTTTACTATGTGGTTTGCCACTATTGCTTTGGCTTTTTCGGCGTCGACGTGAATATACGTCACCTTGTCCTGTCCGGGTACGAAAACCTCTACGATAGGCTCCAACTTGCACATACCCAAGCACCCCGAACGAGTGACTTTTACGTTTTTGAGCTGCCTCGTGGCAACCTCGTCCACAAGCGTGTTATAAACGGGGCGCGCACCGGCGGAAATTCCGCAGGTTGCCATGCCGACGACTATTCTGGTTTCCTTATCCATATCGGAATTGTCGCGCAGAATAATTTCGGACTGCATCTTGTCCCTGATTGCCTTTATATCGGCGATGCTCTTCATAACCTTTCTCCTCCAATTTGCTTTATATTGTCTTTTATCATATCTCTGACAAAGAGCAGAATTTCCGGCTCGTTGACGGGTACTCCGTCGAGCGCGGCTTTTAGCTCACGCGTGTCAAATTCGTATTGTCCGCACCCGAAATCCGCTCTTAAAACAAATTCGGTGCCCGTGTCGTCGGAGAGCAGAGTCATCATACTCTCTCCCAAATCTCCGAGCGGAGGTCTGTCGATGTGACCGACCTGAAAAGTCGCCTCCGTCCTCGTGCCCTTGCCTTGCTCGGAGCGTATCGAAAACTCGCCGCCCGCCATCTCCGCCTCCATTTTAAGAAGGGGGATACCCATGCCTACCTTTCGCGTCGTACGCGTGGTCGTATACGGGTCTGTGACTCTTTTAAGAAACTCCTCGCTCATTCCGCAGCCGTCGTCCTCTACGGATATTTTCAGCATTCCGCCGTCGACTTTCACCTCGATTACGACAAGCGACGCGCCTGCTTTTACGGAGTTTTCCGTTATGTCGAGTATGTTAAGGGCAAGTTCTCTCATCTGCCGTTTCCGAGCTTTCGGACAAACGCTTTTACGCTGTATTCCGCAAGCTCTATTTCTCCCGCGCAAGATATTTCTTCCAACGTGTGAGCGTCGCTGTCCGTTATCAACAGATAACTCTCCTGAAGTTCCTCGCGCAGCCGCTCCCGCACCGACGGCGAAACCTCGACGCACTTATATCCTCCCGATATGCCGCCCAAAATCTGCAGCATACCGTTCATATCTCTGTCCACGTGAGCGGGCACAGCCGCTCCGCCGAACCCGAGGCACTTCTCGTATACGTCTTCCGATGAAATCGCGGCGCTTGCAAGAAGCATTCTGTCCATCTCGCCCACGACTTCGTCGTCTTCGTCGACTATCTGCTGTTCTCCGAATATATCCTTTCTGTTGGCTATATACGGAAACTCTATGCTGTCATAAAACGCTTTGAGGCTGCCAAAGTCCTCGAACAGACACAGTACGTGCACGTCCTCGGACGTTTGAAGTTCCATTGCGGGAACAACCTCTATGCCGTACTCTTTTCCCGCGGCGATCGCAACCTGCACGTTTTCTATTGCGTTGTGGTCGGCAACCGCGACAAAGTCAAGCCCGAGCAATTTAGCCGTACCGACAATGTTTACGGGCGTCATTTCTCTGTCGGCACACGGCGACAGCACGGAATGAACGTGCAAATCGTAGCGGTATTTCATTCTATCACGCCTGCCGCAATCACCGCGCGATATACGTCAAGTTCGGTGCTTATTATATTCACGGACTGCATAATTGCCTTGTCGCGCAGATTGTCGTCGGGCTCTACGCCCTCGCACAGCACTACGCATCCTACGTCCGCAAGAGTCGCCACGGCGCACACGTTGACGTTGTTCATCACTGTGAACCAAGCGCATTGCGACGGAGCCTTGCCTATCGCGTTGCTGAGAAAATCGCCCGCATAGCCGCAAGTAATATCCCTTTCGCAATCGCCTTCGACAACGAGTTTTGCATCCAGCCTTTCCATAAGCTCGTTAAGCTTCATTGCCTTCCCCCTGCTCCTTTCTCGGACATACGGAGTTTCTGTCAATGACTCCGTTGACTATATCCTCCGCAAACGCGCGGCAGCTCGGAGCTCCGCACAGACCGCAGTCGGCGTGAGGAAGCGACTCGAATATAGTATCTATCTCAATCAGCTTTGACATTGCGGACAGTCTGTCCTCGTCAAGCTTGAACACCTCTTTGACCTCGGGCGTCTGCTCCCACATAAAGTAGTCGAGCGACCTGCCGGTGTCGGCAAGGCTGTTGCGCTTTTCGGGCAAGCGGCGCATAAGCTGATGCAGGCGCGAGCGTGCCACAAATGGGTTTTCCACGTTCATAACGCCGCCCACGCAACCGCTCGTACACGCGTTGAGCTCAATAAAATCTATATCCTGCAAACCGCCGTCTTCCAACGCCTCCAATATTTTGATGACGTTCTCGATGCCGTCGGCGGCAATGGTTTTCTCGTGATAGATTGAATTTGCCTCGCCTCTGCTTATGCCCCAATTCAGCCCAATCGAGCCCATTTTGGTGAGAGGCTTTATCTCCTGCAAATCCTTCATCGCGCCCACAAGGCGCATATATACGTCGGCTGTCGACAACACTCTGTCTACGTGCGCCGTCCCTACGCCTATGCCCGACTTCAAAGCAAAGACTTTTGCCGGACACGGAGAGATGAAAAACACTCCTATATCCTTTTCGGGAATGCCCTTGGCAACAGCCTTTTCCCTGGCGCGTTTTGCGGCGATGTCCACCGGCGCAAGCACCCCGAGCAAATGGTCTTTGAGGTTGTGGAAACGCATAAGTATAAGTTCCAGAACCGCAGGGCAAGCCGTTGAAATTACGGGTTTCGGATACGTGCCCTTGTTAAGCAGTATGCGCGTGACCTGAGTGCAATATTCCGCCGCTCTGCCCACCTCGTACACGTCGTCGAAGCCTATCGCTATCAGACCGTTCAGCACGGTGTCTATGTCGGTGAGATTGTTGAACTGCCCGTACAGCGACGGCGCAGGCAACGCGATTTTATATTTGAAATCGTTCAGGGTGTCAAAAGAGTCGTGCGACGGCAGTTTTGCGTGCTGCGTGCAAAGACGCACGCATTCGCCGCAGCCGATACAGCGGCTGTAATCGACGCTTGCCTTGCCTCCTCTGACGCGTATCGCCTCCGTAGGACATCGCTTCATACAGTTGACGCAGCCGATACACTTTTCCGTGTCCAACAGCACCGTATGCAACGCCTTTGAGTTGAATACGCCCTTAATTTCCATTTTCTTTGCCGACATATTTCCCCTTATCTGTTACGGTCAATGAAAGTAGATTGTCATCTTTACGGTGGTACCTTTGCCCACCTCGCTTTCTATTTCGAACTCGTCGGTATACTTCTTCATATTAGGAAGTCCCATACCCGCGCCGAACCCCAGCGACCTGACTGCGTCGGGTGCGGTGGAGAACCCCGGCTTCATTGCAAGTTCCACATTTTCGATGCCCTTGCCCGTGTCCGAAAGCACAATTTCTATTCTGTCGAGATAAATGTTCGCAACGGCTTTGCCTCCGCCTGCGTGTATGACCATATTTATCTCGCCTTCATACATCGATATAGCGACTCTGCGTATATCCGCAGGCGCAATTCCGAGTTTTCTGAGCGTCGCCTTTACTTCCTCCGAAGCAGAGCCTGCGGACGCGAAGTTGTTGCCCAGCACCTCGTATTCCTGACGAATGCAGTTATCGCCCATACTATGCCTTTAACCCTGCTTTATAAAGAATGCCCGAACTTTCAAACATTCTTTTCTCGGTAAGGATAAAAACTATTCCCTTTTTTTCGGCAAGTTCAATCATTGCGTCATCGGGTTGCTTTCCGCGCACGAGCAGAATACACAGCATATCCATCATTTCCGCCGTGCGTACCACCTGCGGGTTGGCAAGACCGGTGATAAGCAGTCCCTGTTCGTGAACATATGCGAGGACGTCGCTCATCATATCGGACGCAAAAGCGGAAAACACTTCTTCGTCGGCGCGGTCCGCGGCGCAGACAATCTTACCTTCAACCAATTCGGCAATTTCGCGTATTTTCATAATTTTCTTTACTGACGCTCTTAACCGCTCAGTTGCGGTATTTGTCTACAATCCAGCCTACGTCCGCCGTGGAAACCTTGCCGTAAACGTCTTCGTTGACCGTCATAACGGGAGCAAGACCGCAGCAGCCTATGCACCTTGTGGACGACAGCGAAAAACGCCCGTCGGAAGAAGTCATACCGTCGGACAGACCGAGTTCCGTTTCAAGCTTTGCGAACACGTCGCCCGAGCCTTTGACGTAGCACGCCGTACCCATGCAAACGGCAAACGAATACGCTCCTTTGGGGTTCAGCGCAAACTGTGAATAGAACGTGGCGACTCCGAAAATTTCTTCAAGAGAAACATTGAGCTCCTCCGCCACAATTTTCTGAACTTCGATGGGCAGATACCCGTATATTTCCTGAGCCGTTTGAAGCGCGGGCATTACGTTGCCCTCCTGCGACGCAAGCTTTTTCAGCTCCGCTCTCAGCTTTGCTTCCTGCTCCGCCGTACCGTTAAAGGCAACGGTAGTCAATTTGATTTTTGACATAATCTCCTCCTGAACAACTTGACTTAGTTAATCATATCACACAAATTGTCTATAAACAATACAATTCGACATTTTTTTATCGATATTATGCATATACGCTCAATAAAAACATTTTTTACGACGCTTACGGACAGCGCATATTTTACCCGAGAAACAATGAAACGCCCGAGGCGGACGTTTCATTATTCGGCAATTATAAAATTGTCCTATGTTAATCGCATCTTACGATTGCGCTCCGCAATCTGCCTGCTCAATTATAAGGAATGACTTTCACGTCGCTCGGCACGTACTCGGAGTTTGATACTACGACCGTCTTTATTGCGTTTGCCATATCTCCCGTCATATCCGCGCATACTACCACTACGTTCACGCCGTTGTCGTTAATGGTGACGATTGCGTCCTCGTATCCCTTTGCTTTGACCAAAGTTTCGAGGTTGTTTTCCATTTCCATACGCTCGACAAGCTCCATTTTCTTGGTTTCCGCTTCCTTCTTTGCCGTCTCGCTGGACTGCTCGGAATTCAAAATCGCGTCAAGACACAGAAATTCGGACTCCCTCATTGCATTTCTGTCGCTTCTCGCGGACGCGAAAAAGGTGGAAATGACGTTTGTGCCGTCGCCGATGCCCGTAGTCTGGTCGTTCGAGTTGAGTCTGTCGTTAAGCACAAAGTTCAACACGCCCGTAGCCACAAGCAGTACGACCATAACGGACAGGACT
Source organism: Christensenellales bacterium (assembly GCA_048394785.1). Taxonomy (GTDB): domain Bacteria; phylum Bacillota; class Clostridia; order Christensenellales; family CAG-917; genus DBFJGL01. Next base: position 11,972 of record DBFJGL010000053.1, read on the forward strand.
GCTATTTTTTTTGTTCTCGCTTTTATTTTCATATATTCCTCCTGACAGGTTATTTCATTCTGTATATTTCCACCGCGCTCTTATCTATATCGAGCACCGTAGTGGTTGCGCTCAACAATCTCAGCATCACCGTAATATCGTCCGCACCCTCCGCAAGCACAAGCACTCCCACGATTTCGTCGCCGCGGCGGGTAATCATTGTCTGCACTCTGCCCGCGCCTTCTATCGACGCGAGTATTGCCGCAAGTCTGTTCTCCTCCTCGTCCATCGACTCCGACGCCGCAGGAGTGCCGTCCCCGTCATCCTTCCTGCTTGTCATTACGGTAGAATATATGAGCAGTGATACCGCAATTATGAATACCGCCGCGATGATTTGTATATTTTTTATTTTTTTCAATTTCTTTACGATTTTGTTATCCGCAATCTTCTGCACAACGCCCTCTTTTCTGTTATCTATAACTTCCATACTCGCCTCCCGTTTCGCGCCCCTGCGGCGCGCAGCGCATATCTTTATTACCTTTATCTGCGGTGTAGCGCACGAATACCTTGTCGGGGCTTATTCCGAATTTTTCCTCAACGCTCTCTCTCAGCCCGTCCGCCTCCTCCCCGTCGCTCTCGCCGTAAAGCGTAACGGTGACCGACTCAACGGCATTCAGACTCCCGTCTTTCAGCTTTACGCTCACCCTGCACTCCCAGCCGCTCAGGTTGAGATAATCTTCTATGTCGGCAGACAGCTGTTTTTCTCGGGTATCGTAAACGTCCTCTGCAAAAGCGTCGTCCACGCCGTACTCGTAATCGCCGAAATCGAAATCGAATTCCTTATTCAGCAGTTTGGGGAGCGGCGCGGCAATGACGAATATCACAAGCAGCGAAAACGCGCCTTTGACGTATTTTGCGGTCTGCCCCTCGGGCATCACTATCTCGGTGAGTATGCCGAGGCATATGACGCCCATAATCGACATTATCCACTCGTTCATAATATATTTCCTCCCCTCCTCGCCTATACCTTCATATGCCCATATTGCAGCTGCCGATAATAAGCATAATTATAATAAAGAACATAAATCCCGCGCCGGCAAGCGCGGTGGTGAGCAGCGACATACTGTCCGCAAGCGAACTCATCATACCCGACACTCTCGCGTCGCCTACGGGTTCGGCAACCGCCGACGTCAGCCTGAGCCCGAGCATAAACACGACGAGTTTAAGCAAAGGAAACAGCATAACAGAGAGTATCACCGTAACACCCGTCAGTCCGAACGCGTTTTTTACGAGCACGAGGGACGCGCTCAGCAAATCGAACCCGTCCGACAAATATCCGCCGAGCACGGGAACGTAGCTCGACAGCGCGAATTTTGCTGCGTTGAAGCCGAATTTGTCCACCACTCCTCCCGTAATCCCCTGCACGGTAAGGAAAGTCGCAAAAAGTCCGAAAACAATGCCGATAAGCCAGGACGCGCCCGATTTTATGAGTTTTGTCATCTTTTGAAGTTTGACGGTCTTGGACATATTGCCCACGACCGAAAATACAATCGTGGCTATGAACGCCGGCAGAATTACGCTTATAATCAGCTGTATGGAAAACCCCGACATCACCCCCATCATCGGCTGATAAAGCGCGACGGAAGACGCGCCGCCCACAAGCGACAGCAACGTAAGCAGGACGGGAAACACGATTTCGGCAAACCGCGCCATATTTTCCACCGTCGACGTCACCGTGTTTATGACAGACACGACGCCCGTCATCAAGATGACGACCACCGCCGCATAGCACACTATGTGCACGACTTCCGTAGTCGAAGTATTCAGAAAATCTCCCGTCATTCCGCTCAACGTATTTTTGAGCATACAAATGACGATTATGGATAAAAACGCAGGTATGAAGCCCGCAAAATAATTTGCCGCAGACGCCGCTCCGAGTTCGAGAAATACGGTTACAAAATCCTTTTGTTCGCCGTCGGCAATGCTTTTCAATGCCTTTTTTATACTCTCGACCGATATTGCCGCCTGCTGTTCCTTGCTCAGCGATTTTATGAAATCCTCGAACGCTTTTGTATCTATCTTATCTATCGCCTCGTCCACCGCGGCGTTGAGTTTATCCTCGATTTCTTTATCCGACTCCCCTTTCGCCGCCGCGCTTTCGGGCAAGAGTGCAAAGACAAAAGCAATGACTGCCGCCGCGCATATTATCAAAATCAGCGCAATCCTTCCGCGCCGTTTTTTGTCCGCCTTTTTTCTGACGTTTGCGGCGGCGACGTCCAAAAACATTGCGCCGCTCACAACTGCAAGAGCGCGGCTATAACGTCCACAAGCGCGCTTATTATGGATATGCTCATCAGAAATATGACTATTTTGCCGCCGAGTTGCAGTTTTTGCGCAATGGAGCCGCAGCCGGCGTCCGTCGCAATCGAAGCCGAATACTCCGTCAGATAACCTATCCCGATTATTTTGAGAACGGCGGAGAAAATTCCCTCGTCTATGCCGCTTTTTTCCACAATTTTGTCAAACGCGATTACGACGTCCTGCAAAGCCGAAAGCATCGTTATGACCATAATCACGCCCGTGGCTATAACCGCGAATACCGCAAACTCTGGTTTTGCGGTTTTGAGCAGCGACACCGCCACAATGCCTATCAAGGCTATGCCGATCAACTTGAATATCATCAGTACAACGAAAGTATGGATTTTATGGTGTCGAAAAGACCGCCCACCATATCGATGACTAAAACTATGACTATTATTAACCCGGCAAGCGTGGCGAACGTGGCAATGTCGTCGCGGTCGCTGCGTTTCAGAATCATACAGACGATTGCCGTCAGCAACCCTATCCCTGCAATTTTGAGAATTATATCCGTACCCATACTCCACCTACGCGAATATTATTATCAGCGCAATGCCGAGAAGCACCGCAAGCTTGAAATACATCGAACCCAGCCGTTTGCTCTCCTCCGCGCATTTTGTGTGCTTGACCTTCACCGCTTCCGACGCGCGCCTGATTAAAGACAGCTGTTCGTCAAGCGACGTTTTGCCGAGTTCGCGCATAAGGTCTACCGCCTCTTTTTTTTCCGCCTCCTTCAAGTGCGGTATATCCGTTTCTTTCAACATCTTTTCCGCGCCGTCGCCGCGCTTCAACGCAATCAGATACTGCGATAAAAACTTCGCCGTTATCCCCTTTTTCGATGACGTAAAGCCGTTTATTATATCGGGGAGCGGCGTTTTTTTGAAGGACAGCTCCGCGCCTGCGTAGGACAGAAAATCATTGAGTTCCAGATAAAACTTCGCGCGCTCGGAGTAATGCCGCTTGATTAGCAGCCCGATATACGAACATATCAGCGCAAGCAAACCGCCCGCAATCAGCCGCAATACGTCGCTCATAGCCGCGCCACTTCCTCGATTGTGCCCACTCCGTTGCGCTTGGACAGCACCACCGCTATATCGAAGACGTCGAACAACGGCGCGAAAACCGCGCTCGCCCTCACGCCGTCCGCGTCCTTGCCGTGCACCGACGCAAATACTCCCACTCCGCTTCTGACAATATCTCTCACGCTGTCCACTTCGCTTGTTCTGAAAATTTCGTCGGTCACAATCAAGTCGGGGTTCATCGCGCGTATGCAGCTCTCGTACGCCGCCGATTTTGCAATCCCGCTCATAACGTCGCAATCGCCTACGTCCAGTCTCGGCGCGCCGTCCTGACAGCAGGCAATCTCATATCTCTCATCGATTATCAGCGTGTTGTATCTGCCGCTTGCGTGCCGCGCGAGTTCTCTTAAAAGCGTGGTCTTTCCGCCCGACGGAGGAGATATGACGATAGTGTTTTTAAGTCCGTTTCCGAGAACTGCCGCTATGACGGAATCGGCGGCGTTCTTTATCTGATGCGGAATGCGTATCGTGAGCGCGCATATGTTCTTCACGGTAATAAGCTTCCCGTTTTCGACAACTCCCTCGCCCGCGACTCCTATGCGCACGTTCTTTTTGGGAATAAAACCTTTTATCATATCTTCGTTGACGGAATACACGGAAAAATCGGAGGCAAGCTGCATTATCCGCTCGACGTCCCCCGCTCCTACGATGAACCCTGAACCGAACGCTCCCGCCGCAACGCGCCTCTCACGCGCGGTACACACAACCAAAGGTCTGTTTACCCTCAGCCTGAGTTCCGTAACCTCGCACTCGGGCGCGGTATCGGCAACCGCCCGCGCAAGACTGCCTTCAATCAATCCGTCAAACATATTAAAAGGTATGCCGTGCTCCACTCCGTAATGCGAGGGCGCAAAATACAACAAAATTCGACTTTGAAACATTATAAATACGAAAACTTATTATCTTATAAATACTTTTATAGTTATAAATACGGTCGGGAAAACACAAGTTTTATATACGATAACTTTATCGTATAATCTTGCTTGGCTTACAGATAGTTTCTCAGGGCGCATACGAGCATATTGAGCAGGCGCAAAAGCTCGGTTATTTCCGCCTTGCTTTTTCCTTCCGCAAGAAATTTTGCGGCTGCCACGGCGGCGGCGTTCACGCATTCGGCGTCTTGCCGCGCGTCGGTGCTTGCCGTCTGAGAAACGCAGCCTTTCCGTTTAACGTCGTTATAATCTACCACACTCATATATATTCCGTAAAGGTTGCTGTTTGTCAGCCGTATAACGCCATTGCGCGATATATAGCATTATCTTATTGCCGTTTGCGTCCGGTACTCATTGCATAATCGTCTGTTCTTGCGCATTTCCGCCTAAATTTTTCAATAAATCGCTCAATTTTAAGCCTTAAACGCAAATTGAAAGCAATATTCCCGCCGACGCGGCAGAGTCCGTCCCGAGCCTTTCTAAAATAACAAAAATCAAGCGTTTTTTCCTTGACAACAAAACAGTTTAATCATATAATATCACCGTTGCCTGCGGCCATGGCGGAATAGGCAGACGCGTACGTTTGAGGGGCGTATGGGAGACCGTCCGAGTTCAAGTCTCGGTGGCCGCACCAAAATCGACAGATTTCGAAAGAGGTTTGTCGATTTTTTTATTACTCGCAATGCTTGCCCGTTAGCTTAATTTTGACTGTTTTGAAGCGATTGCAACAGCGAAAACCTACAATGTCGAAAAACAAAAAATGCGGCTATCCTCTAAATCAAACACATCGATTTTAAGTCCGCAAAATGCGTAGCATACAAAATGCAAACAAATCGGCTAATTGCTTTGCGATATTACGGCTTTCAGCCAAAAGAAAAAGCGGCTGAATAGGCCGCAATATGAAAACACAGACTCTATGTGATTTTTCTTCGGTAGCAAAACGCAGTATACACCGCTCGGAAACTATCGACATTATACCACTTCTTTTGCCGTCAATCAACCTTTTCCGCCCCCAATCGGCAAATTCCGCAATTTTCATTGCAAATTATCCGCTTTTTGCAAATCCGCACCCGAAGTTTACTGCCACTTATTGCTTTCCTCCACGCTTGCAATGCTTTAAAGTCAATCAACCTGCTTTACTATACATAATAAAC
>DBFJGL010000054.1:0-9142 GCA_048394785.1 Christensenellales bacterium
GATCGGAGCGGAGTCTATGGTCTTTGTGGGCAGAAATTCGAGGTTCAGAATTTTCGTGTCGTCGTATAGATTTGCAATCTGATGATAGTAGCCCGTATTGATGAGAATAAAACAATTATTGCCCACCGTCACGGTTTCCAATGAGTCTGACGCTTCGTCGGTTTTGTATACGAAATCGAACTGACCTCTTTCGCAGTACATAATCTCGAACTGCGGGTGAGTGTGAATGTCCATTGAAAAATCGGAATAAAAAACTTCCTGATACCAGTTTTTAAGGTACAGGTACATTTCGTCCGAATCTTTGAGCCTCGGAGAGTTTTCGGGAAAAATTTTTGCGCCGTCACTCATATTTTCAATATAACAGCAAAAAATACCTTTGTCAATTTCGCAAAAAGTTTGTTTTTCTTTTTTATTACTTAACGTAAAAATAGCAAACTAAATGTCAAAAAGCGCATTGAAATGACATTTTTCGGTTGATACGATAAGCAAAAAGACAGGGGGAAACACGATGAAAAAGTTAATATTTCCGTTGGTAATCTTGTTGGTCGCGTCCGTATCTTTTTTGGCGGCGTGCAACAACCCGGGCGAAAAACCCAACACGCCCGAGGAGCCCGTTGTATCCGAAAACAACTTTTATACAAATCCCATTTCCCCGATAGTTGACGGCGAAAGAAAAAGCACATATCAGGCAGACCCGTATATCGTCCGCGACGACGACGGAACGTTTTATATGTACTGCACGCAAACCGACGTTTATACTCCGCAGATTGCTTTCAAGCGCGGTCCCGTATGGAGCTCCGCAGATATGCACAGCTGGGAATACGTTGGCGACGTTTTTGAGAATTATTCTCCCGATTGGGGTACTTCGGGCGCGGGCGTGTGGGCTCCTACAGTGCTCAAAGTAGGCGACAAATGGAATTTTTATTATTCCTTGTCCACCGGCGGCGACGCGAACCCCGGCATAGGAGTTGCAACTTCGCCCACTCCGTACGGACCTTGGACGCATTACGGAAAACTTTTTAACAGCGAGGAAATAGGAGTCACCAACTCCATCGACCCGCACGTTTTTTACGACGAAGGCAGACTTTATATGGTTTTCGGTTCCTTCGGAGGACTTATAACGCTTGTCGAGCTTACCGCAGACGGACTCGGGCTTATGGGCGGAGTGCAATATCAGAACGAGCACAAAGTCGCGCTTGCCGGGTTTGAAATTTTCAATATGGATAACTACGAGGCAAGCATAATCCTGAAAAAAGACGGTTGGTACTATCTCTTTTTATCGACGGGCACTTGCCTCAGCGGTAAAAAATCGACGTATCACGTTGTTGTCGCGCGTTCCAAATCGCTGACGGGACCTTATCTCGATTCGCAGGGCAGAGATATGTTCGGTCCCAACAGGGGCGACGCGGTGGTAGTTCCTTCGCTGAGCGGCGCGATGGGCACGGGACACTGCGCGGTGATACAGGACGACATAGGCGACTATTGGATGCTCTATCACGGATACGACACGAGAGCGGTTGCCGAACCGAGAGTTCTTTATCTCGACAAATTGCTGTGGGACGAAACGACGGGTATGCCTCACGTAAAGGATAACGTGGCGAGCAACGGCGAAAGACTGCCCGGACCGTATATCAACAGTCTTGAAAACGCGGCGTGAAGTTGAGAGTACCGAGGAGAAGATTATGAGAAAAGTCATTCTTGCAACGGCGACGATATTGATTTTGGTTGCGGCGGCTGCGTTTATGTTCGCCTGCAATCCGCCTGCCTCTCCGGACGGAGGCAGTCCCAACGAGCCCGAAAGAACCTATACGAACGAAACTTATTCAAATCCGCTCCGTTTTTATAAACAGGACGGCTCGGAATACGAAGTGACGGTGGCGGACCCCGACGTGTACCGCGACGACGAAAGCGGATATTTCTATATGTACTGCACAAACACCTATTGCGAAATGGGGGATAAGGGAATGCAGTACGACAGAGGTCCTATTTTCAGAAGCAAAAATCTCGTAGATTGGACGTGGGTGGGCAGCGTGTTCGACGGACACCCGAACGCTCTCGATTGGCACGACAAGAATGCGGGAGTATGGGCGCCGGCAATTATTAAGGTCGGCGACAGATACAACTATTACTATTCGCTGTCGCTGTGGGGCGATTCCAACCCCGGCATAGGCGTCGCGACCGCGCCGACGCCCTACGGTCCTTGGACTCATTACGGGAAACTGCTTGACCAGGAAATGACGGGAGTGCGCAACGGCATAGACCCCTTCGCTTATTACGACGGCGAACAGCTTTATATGGTATGGGGCAGCTTTTTCGGTATTGCCGCCACGCTTCTTACCGACGACGGTACCGAACTGTTTTACGGCGACGCAGTGAAAGACCACATCTATTATCTGATTGACGACAATACGGGCGGCGAGGGTATGAACGTCGACATCAACTACGAAGGCAGTTACATTATACCCCACGACGGCAAGCTGTATTATTTCGGCTCGCAGGGCACATGTCTTGCTTCTACCGATTCGACTTATAAGGTCAGAGCAGGCGTTGCGGATAAGTTTTTGGACAAATTTACCACTCACGACGGAATAACGATGGATAAAGAACCTTACGGAGAGGAAGTCGTATCTCCGAGCGAAAGCGTCGTGGGAGTGGGGCACAACGCCGTCGTACAGGATTTTGCGGGCGATTATTGGCTGTTTTACCACGGCTACGACGTAAACGGCGTGCGTCCGAGCGAAAGAATAGTTTTTATGGACAAATTGCTGTGGGACGAAAACGGTATGCCGTACGTTGAGGGCAGAGTCGCCTCCGTCGGCAAAGAAAAACTCGGACCGACCATAGTTAAATTTTAACGCAAGGAGGAAGATTATGAAAAAAAGATGGATGCTGATTCTCGTTATTTTATCGGTGTTTGTCATCGTGTTTGCGGCGTGCAACAAGCCCGACGGACCTGCAAAGCTCGAAGGCGACGGCGACATCGTGTATGACGAAAACGGCAACGTGGTTTACAACGACGTTCAACTCAAGATGTGGAGCGTCACGACGGGCGACGACGCCAACACGCAGGATAAAATCGTCGCCGAGTTCAACAGAATGTACGACGGTCTGATAAACGTAACCGTCGAGCACTATTCCCGTTACGACCTCGAAACCTTGCTCAGCAACACAATGCAGTTTGACAGTAAAAACGCACCGGATATGCTGTTCAATCACGGTTCGAGAGTCACGGAGTACAACGAAAGAGGCTGGTTGCAGGAAGTGGATTTCTTCTTCGGCAAGAGCGGCGCGTCCTTTGACAAAGAGGATTACGTCGATTCTCTGCTCGACAGTGTGGAAATAAACGGTACGGCTTACGGCGTGCCCATCGACTGCCACTCCGCAATCATCTGCATAAGAGAGGATATTCTCGAAAAGAACGGACTGTCCATTCCCACAAACTATGCGGAACTTTGCAGCGTTGCCGACCAAGCGGCGCAGCTTGCTGCCAATAACAATCTTTGGATAAGAGGCGAAAACTCCGAGGGCTACGGCGCGACGGAGTGGAGAAAAGCGTCCACAGCCGAGCCTTATACCGCGTTCCCGATTTCTTACGGCGATATGTGGGTTCACGAGTTCGTCGATTACACTGCGGCGGTGCAGAACGGCGGCACGATTGTCGACGCGGAAGGTATGCCGTCCTGGAACAGTCAGGAGACGGCAAACGGACTTCAAGTTCTCCGCGATTGGATTTTCCCGAGCGACAGTTCGACCAACCGCTACGCGTTGAGCCGCGATTACGGTTCTTCCTATGACGTAGGCGACGCTCCGTTTAACAGCGGCAAGTGCATTTTCAAGCTCCAAGGACCTTGGGCGTGGCAGAAAGAGTTGCAGACGTTCGACCAGATGCTCGCAAAGGACGGCGGTTCGGATAATATCACAACCCGTTCGCTTTCCGGAATGTTCGCGAAAGACGGCAGTAAAGATTATGCCTCGCTCATCAAAGGCGAAGGACACGCCATAACGCTTATGAGCACGGTAAAGAGCTACACGAAAGCGGCGGCAGCTACTGTCTTTATGGAGTATATGGCAAATTATTCGGGCATCGAATGGGCAAAACGCGGACATCTTCCCGCAGTCATTTCCGTATCGCAGTCCGATGAATATCTCAGCGACGCGGCATATGAGGAATATATCAAATATTGGGGTTCTCCCGCCGATTACGTCGTTGTGCCTCCCACGAAATATTATTCGTACGTAGACACGTATTTCAAGGGCGTGGCGCAGAAATCCATTGCAAACGCGTACAAGAACCAGAGCATAAAAGCAATGCTCGACGAGGAGTACAGAAGCTGTATCGATTACATTCAACTTTACAGCTGATTTCCTGAGGAGAGAGCGGAATGCAGAAGACGGTTGAAATAAAACAATACGCCGCAGAACGGGAAATGCGCAAAAGCCTGGCAAGGAAGTCCTTGTCGGTGGGCACATTTCTCGGACCGTATGCAGTCAGCTTCGCGATGTTTTTCGTGTTTCCGCTGATATTCGGCATAGTAATGTCCTTTTCGGAATTCACTCCGAAATCCTTTATGCCGGATGAAGTGGGAACGCTGGATAACTTCAAGGTATTGTTCGGCGACAACTCTATTGCAAGAGACTTTTGGTCTTCGGTAAGCACCACGATAAAGTTCTGTGCGTGCATAGTGCCGCTGTCAATGCTCATACCGCTGGGGCTCGCGCTGCTCACCAATATGAAACCTCCGGGATACAAGCTGTTCCGTGCGCTCATATACGTGCCGGGCATCTTTCCGTTGACGGCGACGGGACTCATTCTCATGAGAATGTTCGACGCGCACTATGGTTGGGTTAACAACGTGTTCGGACTGTCGATAGACTGGTTCGGAAGCGTGTGGGCGTGCTGGTTTATGATAGGTTTTCTGTGCATATGGTGCGGTATCGGCGGCAACTTCATCATTATGTCGGCAGGGCTTGAAAACGTCGACAAAACGCTGTACGAAGCGGCAAAAATAGACGGTTGCAACGGTTGGAAGAAGTTTCTTCACGTCACCCTTCCGGGCATAAAGCCGCAGTTGTTTCTGACGCTGTTCACGACGATTATCGGCTATATGAACATTTACGGGCAAATATTCATTTTGGGAAGCAACAATCCCGACTTGGATTCTATGAAGTCGGCGGTTTATCGGATACAGGATTTACTTGCCGGCTCCAACCCGCGCGCTTTCGGATACGCGGCGGCGATGGGCATATGTCTCGGACTTATCATCATCGTCATAGCCGTCGTACAGCTCGCGGTTACGAAAGACAGAAAAGGAGGTAGAAAGCGTGCTGAGGAGTTTAGACAATGGAAAGAAAGCAGGTAAAGCCGTATCTTTCGTGATACTCGCCGCAGTTTCGATAATAATGCTGATACCTCTGATATGGGGCGTATCCGGCTCGTTCAGAACAAGCGGCGACGTACTCGCGCACCCCGAAAAGTTCTTTCCGTCGAATTGGGACGCATTCACGTTCGACGGATACGAGGAGCTGTTTTCAAAGGCGCAGTTCGACAGCACGCGTCCTAACGAGTGGTATCCGATTTGGAATTGGCTGTTCAATTCGCTTATCGTCGCGCTCGGAGGCACGCTCGTATATCTTGTGATAGCCGCGCTTGCCGCATACGCTTTCGTGTTTCTCGATTTCAAATATTCCAACAAAATATTCTATTTCCTCATATGCACGATGACGATACCGGGAATAGTGTCCACGACGCCTCAGCTCATAAATATGAACCTGCTCGGCGCGTACAAGTCGCTTCTCGGACTGATACTTCCGTCGCTTGGAGGAGTTTACGGAGTATTTCTGATACGGCAGTTCTTTCTCGGCATTCCAAAAGACTTAATCGAAAACGCAAAAATCGACGGCGCGAGCAACTTGAAAATATTCGGGAAAATCGTGCTTCCGCTCGGTAAATCGGCATTGTTCGTGCAGGGGCTTTTCGGTTTTATGGCTGCTTGGAACGACGTTCAATGGGCACAGCTCATTATAGGAAGCGCGCCGCGCAGCACCTGGACGCTCGCATACGGTCTGAAAGTTATTTCCGACCAAAGCGAAGCATATGAGTCGATGACTCTTGCGCTTGCGAGCGCGGTCATAGCAATGATACCCATATTTATCGTATATCTCGTCGCGCAGAGCAAAATCATCGAAGGCGTGGCGAATACGGGCATAAAGAGGTAGTGCAGTATGAACGACAATTTTATGGATAAAAAGGACGCAAAAAAGTTCTTGAAAGAAAACAATAACCGTTTGGTTGACGAAAATCTTACGTCTTTTGTCGAGTTGCAGAACGTAAATAAAGTTTATCCCAACGGCATTCAAGCGGTTTACGACTTCAATCTCAAAGTGGATAAGCACGACTTTGTGGCACTTGTCGGACCGAGCGGCTGCGGAAAGAGCACTACGCTGAGAATGATTGCAGGTCTTGAAGAAATCACAAGCGGTTCGCTTTACATCAACAAGACTTACAGCAACTTTTTGCAGAGTAAGGACAGAAATATCGCGATGGTGTTTCAGAGTTACGCGCTCTATCCGCAAATGAGCGTTTACGACAACATTGCGTTCGGGCTGAAAATCAGAAAACTGCCAAAAGACGAAATCAAAGAAAGGGTATATAAAGCCGCCGACATTCTCGACCTCGGCGAATTGCTTGACAGAAAACCCAAAGAACTTTCCGGCGGACAGATGCAGAGGGTTGCGCTCGGACGCGCAATCGTGCGCGATACTGACATCTTCCTTATGGACGAACCGCTGAGTAACCTCGACGCGAAGCTCCGCGTTCAGATGCGTTCCGAGATTATACGCATTCACAAAGAAGTGGGCGCAACTACAATTTACGTCACTCACGACCAGACAGAAGCAATGACGATGGCAAACGTAATCGTCGTTATGAACAAAGGTTTCATACAGCAAGTCGGCAGGGCGATAGACGTGTACGAAAATCCGAACAATCTGTTTGTAGCCACGTTTATAGGCAGTCCCGCAATGAACGTAATTCAGGCGGAGTATGCGGACGGCGAGCTTACGCTCGACAACGGCACCAAGATAAAACTCGCCGAAAACTTTGCCGACTCGTATAAGTCGTTTATTGAAAAGAGAATAGAGGAGATACAGAACAATATCGACAATATCGACGAGTTGTCCGACGAAACGATAGCCAAAATGCGCGCCGCGCAGGTTTACAGAAAAGAAGAAAAGAAAATCGTTGCGGAAAAGAGAAGATATGTTTCCGAATGGATTGCGGCGACAAAAAAGCTTTTTAGAAAAAAGGCGGACGTACTTGCGGACGAAGTAAAGCGAAAGGAAAAGCTTATCGAAGAACTCGAAGGCGTGAAAGCTTCGTATGAGGCGATGTTTGCGGGAGGACGCGTAAATGTGGGCATTCGTCCGGAACACGTTCATCTTGCCGACAATCTCGCGGCAGACGGCAACTATTCGCCCGAAATTTGCGCAACCACTACGCTCGTCGAACTCTTAGGCAGCGAAAACATACTGCATTTCGATTTGTTCGGCGTTGATTTTCAGGTAAAGACCGCACAGACGGGAACTGTTGCGGATGAGGAAAAAAGAATTGCAATAGACGTCGATAAACTGCACGTCTTCGACGTCGAAAGCGGACTTGCAATTAAATAAAGGAGGAAAAATTATGGCTAACAAAAGAAAAGCGGCGGTAGTTTCTTTAATCGCGTTTCTTATGTGTTTCACCATCGTATTTGCCGCGTGCAATAACGGCAACAACAGCGGCACTCCGCAAGAGCCGGGATACGAAGGTCCGTACGAAATAAGACTTACCGCGATTGGAAGCACCACGATAAAGGCAGGACAGACCTTGCAGCTGCGTTCTTCCGTTACCGGTACAACCAGCAAAGACGTGACCTATACGTCGGGCGACACTGCCGTTGCAACCGTCAACGAAAAAGGTCTTGTCACGGGTTTGAGCGCGGGTACGGCGACTATTACGGCGTCGCTCGTAATCGAGCCGAGATGCAAGCAAACGATAACCGTAACGGTTGAGCAGGCCGTTGCTCCTCAAAGCGTAACCATTGAGGAAGCCGACGCCGTGCAATGGGTGGGACAGACTTTGCCGTTGAATGCGGTTGTCGCTCCCGAAGACGCGTATGCGATTGTAAATTGGTCGACCGATAACGCGCAGATTGCCACCGTCGACGAGAACGGACTCGTCACTTTCCTTGCCGAGGGCGAAGTTGAAATTTCCGCCAAGTCGGCGATGAGCGAAGCCGTGGGCGACAGCATTGCCTTTACGGTCAAAAAGGGCTTTTTCCGCAACGATTTGGGCTCGCCTTATTGGGATATTTCGGCTCAGAGAGATGACGAGAATGCGCACGTAAGTCTTGATATAGACGCAAGCAAAGCGGGATACCATTCGTTATATCTCGCAAACGTAAGCGGCACCCGTTATTACGCGGAAGGATATTTCGAGATTAAAGAACAGGTTACGGCTTGGGCGTGGCAGGGCATAGGCATAGGCAGCGGTTTAAGCGACACGTCAACCCGTTACGGAATGTTCTCTCCCAGAGTGGACGGTCAGGGCAACGATTACAACAAGTTCATCATCAAAGACCTGCCCAACGAAACTTGGCCCGCAATCACCACCCGTTCTCAGATTTGGGGCGAAAACGGACTCAACCAAGTGAATTGGAAGACGGACAAGGTAAAGTTCGGACTGCTCAGAGATAACAACAAATATTACTACCTTGTCAACGACAGACTGATGTATGTGGACGAAAGCAGCGTGTACGAGGATATAGCCACAATGCCCATTTTCATCGCGGTGGACGTGGACGTGGACGTGACCGATTATTCCGTAATCACGGAAGACGCACAGCTTGACGCGATGTTGCAAGAGGAGCGTTTCCAACAGAAACTTTACGCTTCCAACGGCGAAATCGTGGACATCACGGACGGCGTTTATACCTTTAAGAGCAACAGCGTACAGTCCAAAGACAACAAGGCAAAGAGCATAGGCGACAACGCGAAACTCATAGGCAATTTCGAAGTGGAATTCGACGTGGAAAATATGATGTGCAATTCTGCGCATAACAGCGCGTTTACGGGTATATCCGTCAACTTCTCGCGTTATGAATCC
>DBFJGL010000055.1:0-42159 GCA_048394785.1 Christensenellales bacterium
TCAGCCGTAATTTCCATATTCAAGCCTCGTTTTGATGTTTTTTATATTAATAGCTTTTTAATTTTGCCGTAAATTATGAAAATGTTTGCAAAAAATTCGGATATATATTAGAATACAAAAGCATATTTAATATGCGCGCGTCATATACGCGTACTCCGAAGCAGTCGCCGAGGATTAAGAAACGCAAATAAAAGCTATAAGGATAACTATGAACAAGAAAAGACTTACGGCATTAGCTATAATGATGATTGTTATGATGGTGCTCACCATCGGGTTGCTCGCCGCGTGCAACAAGGGCGACGACACCTCAAACGAAACCGTCACCGTAGACCCCACGGAAGGGTTGGTCATACCCAACTCCGACTTCAAGGTGCTCGGAACGGATACCACCGCTTATCCGCGTTCGATCAGCAACTGGTCGGGCGCGAAAATGTATTCCACGTCCACCTTCCCCGGCGACGTGATTGCCGGCGGCATCAGCCTCGAAGAAGCGTTGTATAACGAGTTCCGTACCAAGTGGAACGACGACGGCGGCGTCGTGAAAGACGGAAAAACTCTGTACGACCTTCTCAAAGAGGGCGTTTCCGACTCTCCCGACGCAATCAAAAACGCATTGATGGTCTATATGCCCGAAAAGGATACCGACCTCGGTGACGAAGACGCCGAATACGGCCCCACCGCTTACGGCTATACGTCTTCCACTTTCACCCTTGAAAAGAACTCCTATTACAAGCTTTCGGTGGACGTTCTCACTTGGAATATTCAGGGCGTTAAGGACGAAGACGGCAACACCACCAACGAACCCGGCGCGAGAATTTACGTTTCTTCCAACGCGTACGCCGAGTTTGCTCAGATTGACACCGACGGCGAATGGGTGACTTACGAAATTTACGTCAAATCCCCCACCGCAAGTTCCACTACCCTGAAACTGATGATGGGACTCGGTAAATACGACTCCTCTTACAGCAAGGGTTTGACAACCGGTTATGCTTTCTTCAACAACGTAAAAATGGATAAGCTGACCGACGAAGTCGAAGACGAGAGCGCGAATACGACTGCTCAGACCGCTCAAATGCAATGGGATAAAGCCGTTGCGGACGAGCTTGCTCAATATCAGGCAAACAAAGAACACCCCGAAAATATGACCATTCAGACCGTTACGATGTCCGTACCCAACGGCAGATTCGACTTCGGCGGTAAATCCATAAGCGCGTCCTCCGCGCCTTCGGGTTGGTCAACGGTCACGGGAAACAGCTCCCAAAGCGACCCTGCTCCCACCAAAATAGGCACCAACGGGGTTATCAACGCGTCGGCGTTTGCGGACAACTTCGATAAGTACGCCGGCACCTACTATATAAACACGGGCGACGGCATCAAAGAGGAAAAACCCGCATACTACTTCAACGACGCCATTAAATCCAACATTCAAATTGTGGGCGACGTCGTCGGCAACAACGTGTATATGCTGTCGCAACAGCTTATGACGGCGCAAGGCATACGTTCCTCGCAATCGATCGTGTTCGAGAAAAACAAGTTCTACGACCTTTCGCTGAACGTCTACACCTATAATATCTACGGCGCGGGCGTAAGCTTGCAGCTCACGGGAAGCGACGGCAAGGACATCGTAATCGAGGGCGTTTCCTCCAACAAAATCAATCGCGACAACAACGGCAAGACAGACTCTCCTCTCGCCGGCGACCAGGGAAGAACCACTGCAGGCTGGGTGACGTATCACTTCTATATCCAAGGCAATATGTATAAGGACTATTCCTATAATATGACCTTGTGGCTGGGCACGGGCGGCGCGAACGAGAACACCAAGCTCGAATACACGAGTTATTCCGGCACGGGCGACAGCACCGGCACGACCAAGACGACGTACGACGCGGACGGAACTTTCTCCTCCGGCTGGGTTTTCTTCGACGAAGTCGCGCTTAAAGAGATAAACTCTACCGAATATAATCAAAAAGACGACAGCGCCTTTATCGACAGTTACTACAACAAGGGCTTCAAAATCGACGCGTCGGGCGACGTCCGTCACATCAAAGTGGATTTGAACGAAGGTTCCGAAAACCTGTTCGGGAAAGAAGGTTCAGAGGGCGCAGGCGGCATTTCCGGCAGCTTTGCTCCCAACAGTGTGACCTCCAACGACTACTCTCAAAAAACACAGGGTATCCCCGCAGGCTGGACTCAGACGCTTGACGATTGGAAGGACAACGAGAGCGCAATGCCCTCCATCCCCACCGCGCACGTCAATTCGGGCATTGTGGACATATCCGCAAACAGCACCACCGATTTCGCAAGCTTCGGAGTTGACAACCCCAAGACTCCTTACGAAATTGCAAGCAAGTATGCGTTGATGATGCAAGCCGACAAGAAGTGGGACAGCTATTACGCGCTGCAAACCGACGAGTTTACCATCGAGCAAAACGGCTTCTACCGTCTGAGCATGTGGGTTAAGACCGAAAACGTCAAGAGCACGTCGGGTATATACGTCTACCTGCTCGACGATGAAGGCAGCACAATATCCAGCTTTACTCAGATAAACACGGACGAATTCGACGAAAACACAAACGATTGGTGCGAACTTACTTTCGTAATCCGCGGCAGTCAGCTCGAAGCGTCAAAAGTCAGAATTAAGGTGACTTTCGGCACGGGTACGAAATATACGTCTTCTACCCTTGCTTCCGGCGCGGCGTTCGTGACGAATATGAGCCTTGTGCCCATCAGCTACTCCAACTATCAGGGCACTTCGTCTTCGACATACTTAAAAACCGTCGATTTGTCGGAAAGCGTGCAGAACAGCTTCTCTAACGGTACTTTCAACAGCTATGATTTGGAAGACGAAAACCTCGGCGCAAACGGTACGCTCGACTCCAAAGCAGGCACTCCCTCAAATTGGACGCTGTCCGATAAGACCAACGAGAGCGACAGCCTCGTGGCAGGCATTGTGCAGACAAACGAGGACGGCACGCAAGGCAACCATATCAATAATCTGTTCGGCGCAAACAAGACGCTGTTCAACAACCTGTATAGCGATACAACCGCGCTGTACAGCAACGCTCCGTATCTGCTCGCACTCTCCGGAAACGGCAAGGGCGGCAACGACGCTTACTCCATAGGCTTTACCTCCGACAGCTTCACGCTTTCGGCAAACACCACCTATCGGCTCAGCGTCTGGGCAAAAGCGCTCAACGCGGTCAATTACAGCATCTTCCTCACGGGCGAAGCAAGCGGTGTCGTTGTAGGCGGTACGGACGGAGTGAAAAATTATTTTGTCGAAAAGGCAACCGCCGCTTCCGATTGGACTGAATTTGTGTTCTATATCGAAGTAGGCGTCAACAGCATTTCTCTGCGTCTGAATTTCTGGCTGGGCGTGGATAACGACGCAATCACCGCCGCGGACGCCGGACTTGACAGCGAAAAGAGCGGCGGAACCGTAATTTTCGACTACGTCACTTTCAATACGGTAGACGAAGACGAATATGACGGCGCAACCACCGACGCCACCACGAGAAAACTCTCCTATAACACCGACGGCTTTGACGCAACGTCCTCTACCGTCGAATCGAGAAGCGAACTCTCCTCCCCCAACGGCTGGACGGGCGCGGCGGATACCGATCAGGATAAATCCGACACGAAATCGGGCATAATCTACGACAACACCGACTTTATCGAGAAAGACGAGGACGGTTGGCTGAGCATTCTCGGCAGCAAATTCGAGGATGAGGAGATAACGTTCACCGCGGAAGAAATCGAGGAGTTCATCAAAAACAACCCCGAATATGAAGGAAAACAGGACGAAGCCGAAGAAGCTTTCGTAAAAGAAAAGCTTGAAAAAATGATTGAGGCGGCAGGTCTTAAACCCGAAGAACTCGGCAAAGCTCACAGCGGCGACCGTATGCTGATTATAAACAACATCGTGGACAGCGCATACGCTTACACCAACTCGGGATATTCCTTGAAGGGTGAGAAATACTATCAGATTTCCGTATGGGCGAGAACGCTGAAAGTCGACGGCGAAGCCCAAGATAAAGGCGCGTATATCGAGCTCAATCTCGGCTCAACCAAGATAATCGACAAAGACGGCGACGGCAATCAGAAAGAGTTGATTTTCAACGCTCGCAAAGACGCCGAATGGACGGAGTATAAGTTCTATATCGCAACCGACGAGGACGATATATCCTCCGTAAAGCTCAAACTCGGACTCGGCAAATATCTCGGCGACGACACCGACAGCCTCACCACCGGTTTTGCGTTGTTTGACGACGTCACCGTAACCGAAGTTTCGTTGGACGAGTTCGAAGCCGCGCAACAGGACGAGACGGACGGCAAAAACGTAATCACCTGCACCATCGCTCCCGCGTCCGAACAAGGCGGATCGACCGAACCCGGAAACAACCAGACTCCCGACAACAAGTTCAACCTCGAATATCTGTGTTGGATGATACCGACCATTCTGCTTGGTCTTGCAATCATAATCGTCGTTATCGTATTTGCGGTAAGACGCATCAAGAAGCCGAAGAAAGCGGAAGTAATCGAAGCGGCTAAACCCTCCGAGATTATCGACAGCAAGCGCGACTCCTACGACGATAACCGCGAATAATCCAAGCAAACGCGATTGCATTTAAAACCGCAAAACAGCCCCGCAACGGGGCTGTTTTTATATCGCGTTTAGTTGTGTGATACACCCTGTTTATGCTTTACCGCTCAACACCGACCGTTGGCGTATTTTCCCTCGTTCAAAATGTTCGTTAAATCTTTTATAAGCTTAACGTCCTCCGCTTAATGTACTGCCGCGCATTGCAAGCAATGCTCGCAGTCCCCTAAACAGGAGTGTACACCTCGTTAACGGCAAAACCGCGTGCGATTAAGCGTGAAGCGCAAAGCGCGCAACATAACGCGCGCGGAATGCGAGAAAATTTCAGGAGCGAGTTGCATTGTGACAACCGTCACAATAATGCGAGCGAAACAATTTTCGAGCGTGTCATTGCGAGAAGTTTGAGCTTGCGAAAACGACGAAGCAATCCCCTAAATAGGAACGCAAACCACATACACTGAGCCCGCGTGTGCTTAAGCGTGTAGCACATAGTGCGTAACATAACACACGCGGAAAGCGAGAAAATTTCAGGAGCGAGTTACATTGTGACAACCGTCACAATAAGTCGAGCGAAACAATTTTCGAGCGCGCGGCAATCCGCTGAATAGCAACGTATAACCTTAAACTGACGCTCATATAGTCTATTAAATGAATAAGACTATAAAATCATTTACAATAGTAACGGTGTTTTCCGTTGTTACGCGTCTGCTGTCCTTCCTGTTCAAAATATGGATGTCGAGAAGCCTCGGCGCGGAAACGGTGGGACTGTATCAAATAAGTATGAGCGTGCTTCTGTTGCTGTTTACGCTGACGGCAGGCGCGCCGACAGTGCTTTCGAGAAAAATAGCCGCGGCGGTTGCGGACGGCGACGTAAAGCGGGAAAACGCACTGACAACCGCGTCGATTACGCTCGGACTGGGCGTATCCGCCGTACTCGTCGTACTCTTTTATTCCCTGTCCTCTCATTTGGGATTTTTATTCGCCGACGACAGATGCCTAAACATCTTTCTCATTATGCTGCCCACCCTCATAACCTCCACCTTATACGCGAATATCCGCAGTTGGTTTTGGGGACACAAGCGGTTTTTGTCCTTTTCGTCCACAGAACTGCTCGACGAAATATTCAAGATAGTAATGTCCGTGGCGTTTGTAAACGGTTTGGCAGGCTCGCTGTTTTTGGGCGCGAACGGAATTGCTCTTGCGGTGACCGTCGCAGACCTTATGTGCGTCGTCATTCTGTTTATAATGTTTTTGAAGGCAGGAGGACGCTTTTCTAAACCGCGCGGCTACAAAGAAATCGTATCGGCGACAGTCCCCCTTTCCGCAACGAGAATAATATCCTCGCTGTCCGCGTCGCTGACCGCCCTGATAATTCCCGAGCGGCTCATCGCGGGAGGAATGACCGCCGCCCAAGCCACCGCACAATACGGCAGAGTTGCCGGTATGGCGATTCCGCTGATTATGGCACCCATAGCCATTGTGTCCGCCCTGTCCGTGGTGCTCATTCCCGACGTTGCGGAACTTGCCGCAAAAGGCTCGCTCGACGAAGTAAAACAAAAGCTCAAAAACGCCCTTACGTTCGCAATGCTCTCGGCGTCCGTATTCTTCGTAATATACCTTCCGCTCGGCAGACAGATAGGTTTTCTGCTGTTCGGCGACAGAGAAGCGGGCGTATTCGTATCATACTGTTCGCTGTTGCTTTTCCCGATGGCTCTTATGCAAGTCACGACGCCGATGCTCAACTCGCTCGGAATGGAAAAACACACCTTTTTCAACTCGTTGACGGGCGCGCTGACGGTACTGCCCTGCATATTCTTTCTGCCGCAGGTAATAGGCGTGTACGCGATGGCGGTGGGCTCGGGAATGTGTTTTCTGACGACTTCCGTACTCAACCTCGTCTGTCTTGCGAAAAAACTGGGAAAACTCGACGGTATGGGCAAAGCTGTAATAATAGTCGCGTTCTCGATACCGTTGGGCGCGCTCGGACTGCTCAGCGAGAGGCTGATGTCGGCGGTATGCGGAGAAATTGTCACCACAATCGTCATATCCGTTTATATCGTATTCTTCCTCGGCGTATTCATCAACGCATTCGACATCATAGACATAGCCGGATACGTCGCGCTGTTAAAGCCCGATTCGGGTTTTGTCAAGGCGTTTTCCTCGCGCCGCAGACTGCGTCAAAACAAACGCCGCACGGTGTGCAAAGCAAAACGCAACGCCGCGCGGACTTGCAAAAAAACGCAGACCTTTCGCGCTTAACCGTTAAAAATACATAGTTTTCGATTTCGGCGTCACAATAAGGTTATTATGCTGAATTTGTTTGTACGCTGTATAATCATATACTTTTTTCTGCTCATAGCAATGCGGCTTATGGGCAAGCGGCAGCTCGGCGAACTGCAACCGTTCGAATTTGCCATAACGCTTGTCGCAAGCGAACTCGCCTGCATTCCGATGTCAGACCCGACAATCCCCATAATTTACGGGGTTATACCCGTTTTTACGCTGTTTTTGGTGCATATCATAATGACAAAACTTGCGTGCAAAAGCGTCAAATTCCGCAAGGTGCTCAACGGAAAACCCGTTATCGTCATCGAAAAAGGCAACATTCTGCCGGAAGTGCTGAGCGAGCTGAATATGACGATAGACGACCTTATGGAAGCGTTGAGAGGGAACGGATATTTCAATCCCGCAGAAGTGGAATATGCCATAATCGAAACCAACGGAAGTATGACCGTGCTCCCAAAAGCCGACCAACGCCCCGTGTCCCTGTCCGATCTCGGCATAAAAGCGGACGCGGCGGATATTCCCGTAACGGTAATGATGGAAGGACGGTTTATGGGCGGCAATATGGCTCTTGTAAGCGGCGTCATGAAAGAACGCGTGCTCAAAATGCTCGACAGACTGCACCTGAAACAAAAAGACGTACTGCTTCTGCTCGTCGCGGGCACCGACGTATTCGTGCAGCCTTATAAGGGCGAGAACATCGTGGCGCAACTCGTAGAAAACGACGAACAGCCGCAGTCTTTTGAACCGACTGCGGAAAACGCGCAATCCGAGGCGGAGGACGCGCAATGAAAAAATTAGTGATTGCTATTGTAATTTTATCCGCAATTCTTGCCGCCGGCATATGGGAAACGATATATGTGCATAAGGTATTCACCGAGCTTGACGAAAGACTCGCATACGTCGAAACCTACACGTCGTCGGGATCCCCCGACGCCCTGCACGAGATAAGGGAACTGACCGCTTGGTGGGAAGAAAAGCGTTCTAAATTGGAAATGTTCACGTTTTCGCCGGACATACGGGCGTTTTCGGTCGCGCTTGCCGAAACCGAAGGTTCTCTCGAAATCGGCGACTACGAAAACGCGCAGTCCAAGCTGCAATCGCTCTTTACGATGTCGTCTAACATTCACAAAGTCATCGACTTCAACGTAGAGGATATTATATAATTCGTCGGCACTCAAACGCCGCATTGCGGCGGCAATAAACCGATAATCAACCCGTTAATTAAGCGCAAATCGGATAATGATAAAAACGGCAACAAATAATTAAACGCAAGCGCGAACATACAAAAAGCAAGGCTCTCCGCCTTGCTTTTTTTGTTGTATGCCAAACCGTCGGCAAACGATTATATCCATATTCAATCGGGCGTGCATTCGCGTTTAAAATCATAAATATCTCCCGCTCCGAGAAACAAAACAATGTCATAGCCGCGGCACATTTCTTTCACTGCCGCAATCGCGTCCTCTTTGTCCCGTGCGAGTCTTTTTTCTCCGCCTCCGTACGTGGCGAGCTGTCTGAACAGTTCTTTCTCGTCCTCTCCGTCGGAGGGCGCTTCTCTCGCCGCAAAAGTCGTCATCAGAATGAGTCCGTCCGCTCGCAGCAACGCTTTGACGAAATCCGCCATATACCTTGCCGTACGGGAATAAGTGTGCGGTTGAAACACGGCAAGCACTCTGCCGTATGCCGATGCGGTATCGAGCGCGCACTTTATCTCCGTGGGGTGGTGCGCGTAATCGAAGACCGTTTGAACGCCGTCTATATTCCCCGTATGTTCAAAGCGTCGGCGCACACCCTTAAAGCCGCTTATATAGGCGCATACTCGCTCTTTGTCCGCGCCCAACTCACACGCCGCCGCAATGGCGCACAAGGCGTTTTTGACGTTATAACGCCCCTCGGCGGTCAGCTCCGCTCTTCCCATATCCGCCGCGCCCGTATTGTCGTCCGCAATATCGACGTAAGTTCCGCTTTCAACGTCGCGTCTTATATACGTATATTTTATTTCGTTTTCCTTGACGCGGTCCGGACGTTTTCTCGGCGAATAATATTCCTCGTTCCTCTTATTTTTGTTTGCCGCGGCGACAAATCTGCGCAGCCATTTTGCAGGCAACGTCAGCTTTTTGCGATGTCCCTCGATTTCACGCTCGTTAAAACGAACGTCGAAAGCGCATTTGTCCGCACTCGTATTTATATTGTCCGCTATGTACACTCCCGCATTCGAGAATACTTTTATGCCTCCCGTCGGATAACCGCCCTCATATCCGCATGTGAGCAGATTTACATATCTGTTTATCTGTTTTCGGTTATCGCTTTCTTTTATGGTCATATGCGCATTCTTGCATATAAAACCTTTCAACACCGACGCCGCTTCGTCCGTAATCACCGCAACGCGCGACTGCGCGCAGAATTTTGCAAAGGCGTCCGCGACGTCGTCGGCGTCTTTATAACAGTCCGGATGGTCGGCTTCCGCGTTAAGCACGAGCGCGACGTCCGGTTTTAACGACAGAAACCCGCGCTTATATTCGCAAGCCTCGGTCAAAAGAATTTTTTTGCCTCCGAAATCACGGCGCACGTAATTGCCGAATTCCACGCTGTCGCCGCCGATCAACGCCGTAAAACTCACGTTCATTTCCGACAGTATATGCGCAAGCATTGCCGTTACCGTGGTTTTGCCGTGCGTGCCCGATACCGCCGCAACAACGTCGAAGCCGCTTGCCGCAAGTCCTAAAAACTCGTGTCGCTCATATGTGGGAACGTTAAGTTCTCTCGCCCTTTTGAGTTCGGGGTTATCGCGCTTGATTGCCGATGAGTAGACAACGGCGTCCGCCTCCTTGATTTTATCCAATCTCAGTCCTGCGTAAACGTCCGCGCCGAGCTCGGACAGTTTTTTCATATTTTCGTTGAACCTTATGTCGCTGCCAGATACCGTAACGCCTTCGTCCATTGCCATTCGCATAAGCGCGGAAACACCCGTGCCGCCCGCTCCGATAAAATGCAGTTTTTCGAAATCGCCGAGTTTCATATCCGTATTATATGCGGCATACCTCCCGATTGATAAGCGGACTTAAAATTTTGGTATTGAAATCGGACAACTTTTGTTGTAATATAATTTTACAGGAATTATTACGATTTAAGGGGGATTACTTCGTGAAGATTACCGACGTCAGAATAAGACTGATAAAACGCGAAGAAGGCAAGCTGAAAGCCATTGCCTCGATAATTATCGACGATTGCTTTGCCATACACGATATCAAAGTCATCGGCGGCTCGGACGGAGCGTTTATCGCAATGCCGTCGAGAAAAACGCCCGACGGAGATTTCCGCGACATCGCGCACCCTATAAACACAGAAACGCGCGAATACGTCAAAGACAGAGTCATCGAGGAATACGAAAGAGCATTGACGGAAGACGGCGAATAAACACGCTCGGGAAAAGCTTCCGCACATAGTCTTGGACTTGAATAATGCCGAAAGCGCATTTGCTTTTGGCGTATTGTTTTGTTCGGCATAACGTAAAGATACGCCGCTTGCAGATGTTACGGAATGAGTTATGAAAAACAGCCGCACATAGCGGCTGTTTTAATACGTTGTTTTTCCACTGTTTCAAAATGCAGTCCGCCCTTATGCGGACTGTTTTGCGATTTTATTACCGTTTATCAAAATCCTTCGGGAGTATCGTCGAGCGCAAGCGTTCCGCCGGGGTTCATAATGTTATCGGGATCAAAGTGAGCTTTGAGCGCGCGCAGTATATCCATCTGTTCCTCGCCGATGCTGTCTTTGTTGTACTTTGCAAACAGCTTTCCTATGCCGTGATGGTGGCTGACGGACGCGCCCGATTTCATTATAGCTTCGAGAATAGTGCCGTGATACTCTTTGAACTTCTGCAAATCGGTGGTCTTTATGACGAAAATGAAGTACAGGTTGGCTCCGTTGGGATAGCAGTGAGAGATGTGCGTGGTGCAGATTGCATTCGGCCACTTTTTGACGGTTTCCCTTACCTCTTGATGCACCTTGGGCATATTGTCCCAATTGACCGCGCACTCCAAAGTGTCTATGATAATACCGTAATCCTGAATGGTATCGCGCATATACGGGTCGGAGAACCTGCCGTGCTCCCACGCGGTGGTAACGTATCCCGTAAGGGACATTGCGTTATATTTCTTTGCGATTTTACGGATATTCTTGACGACGTTTTTCTGATAACCCGCTTCACCGTCGGCAAAACCGAGCATCAAACAGCGTTGATTTGGTTTAAGTCCTCTTGCCGAAAGCAAAGTGTTGAGCGGAGAATCGGCAATGCCGTACATCCACATCATCATATCCGTTTCCTCGGGGTCGCTGAGTCTGAACGCGGAGGGGAAGCCGAACTCGCCCTGCATCATTTCTCTCATAGCCGCCATAGCGTCCTGCCAATTCGGGAACATATAGGAGAACTTCTTATGTTTTGCGGAAAGACGGTGCACTTTGAGCGTAACCTCGGTAAGAATGCCGAAAGTTCCCTCGCTGCCCATCATAATCTGATTGATGTCGGGACCGGTTGCCTTTCTCGGCGACATATCCGTCCTGAACGTGCCGTTGGGCGTGACGTATTCCTGCGACAACACCAAATCGGCTGCGCAGCCGTAATAAGTGGAATTCTGTCCCGAACCTCTCGTGACAACCCAGCCGCCTACGCAGGAGTATTCGAAGGACTGCGGAAAATGTCCGCAGGTGCAACGGTAAGACGCGCCGAAATTTTCGGGAGCGTTGTTGAGGATTTTTTCAAGGTCGGGACCGCTGATACCGGGCTGAACGGTAATGGTGGAGTTGACCTCGTTGAACGCGATTACCTTGTTGAAATTCTTTCTCAAATCGAGAAGCATATTCGGTCCGAGCATTGCTTCGGTGCCGCGCGTGACGCTGCTGCCGCCTGCGTAAACGTATATCTTGACGCCGTTTTCTTTCGCAAACGCAACCAACTTTTCGATATCTTCGGTTGTGGACGGATAGACCACGATGTCGGGCACGTTTTCGACTATGCCCTTTCTCATTCTGATGATGTCAATCATCGTCTTGCCGTAAGACACTTCCACGCGTTTATAGTCGTCGAGCGTGACGTTGTCGTCGCCGACTATGCCCTTGATTGCGGCAATCTGAGCGTCGGAAAGTCTTGTGGGCACCTTGACGTCCACTTTTTGTTCGCCCGTATCGACCATTTCCTTAAAATCGTCGTCGGTAAGTCCGAAACGCTCTTTGATGAGCTTGTACAGACCTTCTTTGGGCGCTTTGTACATCGCGGGGTCGCCCCATTTCATTATGTAGCGGTAAGTGCCTTCCTGCGCGGGAGTGGTAATCCACTTGGGCTCGAAATCCTTATAGGGTTTTGACATATTAATCCTCCTTAAACTTCTTTATTTCATCACAAGCAGCTTTCTGCGCATCCTCGTAGAAATCCTTTTGAAGTTTTTTAATTTCATCATATATTTTTTTATTGTTGGGGTATATCTCTTTATATACCTTATGATACATCTTGTGATAGAACTTGTGCTCGGCGTAATCGGGCGTAAACTCGCTGCTTGTTCTAATCATCTTATCCGCCGCGTCCTTAAAACTCGCATAAACGCCTATCCCCTTGAACGCGACTATCGCCGCGCCCAGCGAAGACGTTTCGTAAGTCTGCACCCGTCTTACGGGTACGCCCATAAGATTTGCGGTTATCTGACAAATCTCGTCGCTCTGAGAACCGCCGCCCGATACGGACAGGAACTTGACTTTGATTTTTGTCTTTTTCTGTATGGCAAGCAGTCCGTCGTACAGCCCGAAGCCGATGCCCTCTATTATCGCGCGGTAAACGTGCGCCCTCGTGTGGCAGTCCGCAAAGCCGAGAATCGCGCCTCTGGCGTTGGGGTGTCTTATACCCGGCGACCAATAAGGTTGAAGCACAAGTCCCTCGCATCCGGGAGGAATGTCCTTCAAATGCCTGTTCAATAACTCCTCCGCGCTTATGCCGAGTTTGGCGGCTTCCTCCTCCTCTTTTTGAGCGAACTCCGCCTTGAACCAGGACAGCATCCAATATCCGCGATAAATCTCTATTTCGGGATTGTGTTTTCCGGGAAGCACCGCAGGATAGGACGGCACGAACATCTCGGGTTCGATATAGCTGTCCGTAGTCATCTGCACGGTTGCGGTCGTACCGAAAGAAAGCGACGCGCCGGTGCTGTCCACACAGCCTGCGCCGAGCGTTTCGCAACCCTTGTCCGAACCTGCCGCAACAAGGGGCAGTCCCTCGGGTATTCCCGTATCCGCCGCCGCCTGTTTGGTTATTCGCCCTATAATTTCGCCCGGCTGGACGAGGTCGGGCATATACTCCGCCGTAACGTCGAACAGCGGCGAGGTGAGCGCGTGCGGTCCCTGCCACTTCTTGTTTTTGTAATCGAACGGAATGTGCCCTATCTGATTTGCGACGGAATCCTTTACCACTCCCGTAAGCAGATAAGTCATATAACCCGAGAACAAAAGATATTTATACATTTTGTTCCATACGTCGGGCTCGTTCTGATGCACCCAGTTGCACGCCGCGGTGCGTCTTTGCATAAGC
Source organism: Christensenellales bacterium (assembly GCA_048394785.1). Lineage (GTDB taxonomy): Bacteria > Bacillota > Clostridia > Christensenellales > CAG-917 > DBFJGL01. The sequence goes on from DBFJGL010000055.1 coordinate 13,458, forward strand.
GCGGTTTCGTACATTTTAACCGATTTAAGCAAAGCTTTGAGCGGCGCGGAAATAGCCTTTTCCGGGTTTGCGGATTCGCGTTGGTCAAGCCATAGAATTACGTCGCGCAAAGGTTTTATGTCTTTATCGACGATAACTACGGTGTCGCGGATTGTAGTGAGTGCTACAGCCTCCACCTTGTTCCACAACTCTCCGACTTTCGCCTTCAATCCGTTTGTGGCTTCGCAGAGTTTCTGCCAATACACCTCGGGTTTCTGCTCCGCCCAGCCGACCTGCTTGGAATAGTACGGTTTGAACGCCACTTTGACCTTTCCGTAATCGTTGCCGAATTGGTCGAAAATCATTGCACGGACGCTCTGCGTGCCGTAATCAATGGTAAGAACATATCTTTCGTTGCTCATTTACTCCCTTATCTCCTTATAACGCCGCCCTTTCGGACGCGTGTCAATAACGTCAATATATCGACGCTGTGGCGATGACGTCGATATCCGTGCCTGCCACGCCTTTTATCACGACGTCGCCGCGCTTGCATTTCTCGCCGACCAAAGTGGTCGATATCTGCTCCATAAGGTCCGCGATTTTATCTTTCGGTATCTCGCCGTTCGTCCTTACGGGCAGTACGGGCATACTGTCGAAAACCGTCGCTACCGTCGAACACACCGTGCGCATAGGACGCGTGGTTTCGGCAATTGCGAAAGTTTCTCCCTTTTTGCAGGTATTTCCCGTGACTTTACCGTCGTTTATTTCCATTCTGCACCCTCTGGGGCACACTATACATACGAGTTCCATCAGTTTTCCTCCACTTCAAGCACAATCTTGCTGCCCTCTTTCAAACCGAACTGCGAGAAATCGATTTGAAGGCGTTGCATTTCCGGCGGACGCAAAAACGCGAATTTCTTTTTGAACGCTTCCGCGCCGTCCACACTTATGCGCAGCGTGGCTTTGTCCATATCCGACGCAGAACGGAAAAACAACACTACTTTGTCGCACGACTTTGACAAATCAATGCGGTGCGGCACAAACGAAAGCACGCCTTTTCCGCGTTCTATCCGCACGCTTTTTCCAGACGGCTTATATCCGACCGCGTTTTTGCCGGCGTCTGCCGCGCACTCGGACACGTAGTCCACAAGGTCGAATACGTTGAGCGCGTTGCCTGCGGAGAACACTCCGTCCACGCTCGTCATATAAGTCTGGTCGCAATCGGGACCTTTGGTGAAGCCGTTGATTTTGACGCCGAGTCCCTCCGCAAGTTCGTTTTCGGGAATAAGACCGACGGAGAGAATGAGCGCGTCGCACTCTATCCTTCTTTCAGTACCTGCTATGGGTTTCATCTTGCCGTCGACTTCGGCGACTTCAACCGCGGTAAGCCTGTCCGCGCCGAATACGCGGGTTACGGTATGAGACAGATGAAGCGGAATATTGAAATCGTAAAGGCATTGATGTATGTTTCTCGTAAGACCGCTCGGAGTGGGTTTGACCTCATACACTCCCTCAACTTCCGCGCCTTCGAGAGTAAGACGGCGAGCCATAATGAGCCCTATATCGCCGCTGCCGAGAATGACGCATTTTTTTGTGGGAAGCTTGCCTTGGAGATTTACGAAATTCTGCGCGGTGCCCGCGGTAAACACGCCCGCGGGACGCGTGCCCTGAATGAGCACCTGTTTTGCGGTGCGCTCGCGGCAGCCCGTTGCCAGCACGAGCGACGTACAGTGAAGCTTGATTACGCCTTCGCGTGATACGGCGGTGATGTCGTATCCGTTGTTTTTCTCTATTTTTGTGACAAAAGTCAGAGTAAAAGTGTCTATATCGAGCTCTTTTACGAAATCTATGTATCTTTCGCTGTATTCGGGACCCGCGAGTTTTTCGCCGAAACGGATAAGTCCGAAACCGTCGTGAACGCATTGTTTCAGAATGCCGCCCAAACGCGCTTCTCTTTCTATTACGGCAACCTTTGCGCCGGCGTTGCACGCGCTCTGCGCCGCCGAAAGTCCGGCAGGACCGCCGCCGATGACAATTACGTCGTAGTTATTCATTTTCCGTCCCCCTTGCTTTCTTCGTATCGTGATAAAGAATTACGCTGCCTTCCTCGCCTTTCAACACGTCTTCTATGGGCATACCCTCGTGCTCCGCAATGATTTTTGCGACGAGCGGCGAGCAGAAACCGCCCTGACATCTGCCCATACCCGGGCGGACGCGGCGTTTTATACCGTCGACGGTGGGCACTTTTAGAGGCTGTTCGAGCGCGTCGATGATTTCTCCTTTGCTCACTTCCTCACATCTGCATATAATCTCGCCGTAATCGGGATTGGACGCAATATATTCCGCGCGCGTTTTCTCGTCGACTTCCGCAAGACGGGGCGTGTGCTTAACGACGGGATTAAAGGACGCGTTATCCGTTGCGTTCAGTTCTTCCTTAACCCACTTGCGCACATCCACGGCTATGGCGGGCGCGGCGGTGATGCCCGGCGACTGTATGCCTGCCGCCTCTATGATGTTTTTGGTGAATATTCCTTTGCGCACCACGAAATCTTCTTCGTAAGTTGCCGCGCGCAAGCCTGAAAAATAAGTTATTATATCGCCCTTGTTCAGCTGTTCCGCGGCAAGGCTCTGCTTCTTTATAATGCGGTCGATGTCCTCTATCGACGTGGAAATATCTTCGCGCGACGGAACTTCGTGCGCGTCGGGACCGACCAGAATATTGCCGTCTACGGTGCGCATCACGCCGCCGCCTTTGGTATGTCCCACCGAATTTTTGCCGACCGGCTCTCTGTATTCTTCGGGCAGCGGGTTAAAGTAACTGCGCGCGTAAGAAGACAGCGCGTAATAAGCTTTTTTCTTGTCGAGAATGAGGTCGGTGCCCTTTCTCGGGTGAATTGTAAAGGTTCTGTCGCCCGCCATATCGGCAATTACGTCGGAGTAAATGCCCGCCGCGTTGACGACCATTTTGGGATAAATAGTGCCGCGGTTTGTCTTTACGGCTTTGATTACGCCGTCTTTGACTTCCATTCCCGTAACGGCAGTATTGAGCGACACTTTCGCGCCGTTTTCAATGGCGTTGTCGGCAAGCGCAATCGTGGTCTTATACGGCGAAACGACGCCGCCCGTCGCCATATACATCGCGCCCGTCACCCAGCTCGGAGGCGTGGGTTCGAGTTCTTTGAGTTCTTCGGGCGTGACATAACGTATGCCCTCTATGCCGAGTTGTTTGGCACGCAATTTGTATAGGGGGGCGACGATTTTCGTCTCCCATTTGGACGAAAACATAAATATCTGCGCCCAACGCTTCAATTTAAGCCCCAGCTCGTCCGCAAGTTTGTCGTACATGCGGTTGCCGAGAAGAACGTAATGCAGCTTCTGCTGTCCTTTGTGCAAGTCTATGCCCACGTGAATGCATCCGTCGTTGCGCGACGACGCCCCTACGCCGACGTCGTTGCCGCATTCGACAAGCATAACGTCGAGATTAAGTCTTGTGAGTTCTCTCAACGCCGCGCAGCCCATAATTCCGCCGCCTATGACGAGAACGTCGGGCGTTGCGCCGTCCACGGCGTTGTCTTTTATCAACGGCCGTTTGATTTCTTCCTTAAAGCCTTTCAGCTTAATATCGTTCAGCACGCCGAGCGACTTCTTGCTGACGGCGGCGCGGCCGCATCTGTAAACGTCCGCCCAATTATCGAGTTCGCCCGTCAACCGCACGCAACCCCTGTACTCCTCCACTTTTACCGAAGGCGCGATTTTGTGTACGGCTTTTTCAATTGCTCTGATGTTCATTCTTCAACCTCACAAAGTCGATTTTTCCTATATTGGTGCGCGGAAGTTCCTCCACGCAAACGATATATTCCGGCGTATGCCAATGGGAAAGCCGTTTGCTTATGTGAGTTTTGACAAGAGCTTTTTCCTGTTCGGAAAATCTGCCCTCCAAAAAAAGCGAAATATAAGTCTTTCCCCCGACGAGCGTATCGGTTGCGGCGCATTCCTTCACAAAAGGAAGCTCCTTTGCCGTACGCTCTATTTCAATCGGAAACACGTTCATTCCCGATATTTTTATCAATCTTTTTTTCCTGCCCAGATAGGTCATTGCGCCGTCTTCGGACACTGAAAAGTAATCGCCCGTTTTAAGCCATCTTTCGCCGTCCGACTCCAAAAACGCCTCTTTGGTCGCTTTTTCGTCGTTGAGATAGCCTTTCATAATCTGTTCCGAGCTTATAAGCAGCTCGCCGCTGCCCGTCTTAAAGATGTTGCCGTCGTCTGACAACAGAGCCGTTTTTACGCCGCGCAACGCGCGTCCCGCTCCGTCGGTGAAAGGTTCGCGGTTTACGCTTACGCAGCTGCACGCCTCCGTAAGTCCGTAACCTGCCGACACTCTGCCCGTCGAGCCCGCCTCTTTAAGCCGCGAATTGAACGCGCCTTCCGTGCTTTTAGACAACTCGTCGCCGCCGATGTAGATATTCCTCAGATTTTTCAGCTTATCCCCCGAAAAATCCTCCCTCGCAAGCAACTTTTCCGCTATGCGGGGAATTGCTATCATAGTCGTTATATCGTTTTTCTCAAACGCGCTTACCGCGTTTTTTGCGGAGAATTTTGGCACAAGCACCGCTCTCATCGAAGTGGACAGCGAAGCATGTATGCCAACGCACATTCCGTACCCGTGGAATATGGGCAGACTTGCAAGCATAGCGTCCGACTGCCCGAACCCGTCGCCCAACGACGATAAAAGATTGACGGCAAAGGTATTGACGGCTTTTGCGGTCAGCTCCACCGTTTTCGGCTCGCCGCTCGTACCGCCGGAGTGCATATAAAACGCAACGTCGCCGCCCGAGCCGACGTCCTTTACGTCACGGACTCTCCCTATGGGCAGTCCTACATAGGTATACGGTAAAAAGTAGGGGCAAAATATTTTCAACGCGCCCTCGGCGTATTTTGCAAACTTGAAAAAGTTTATGTCCGAAAGGAACACCGCTTTGGGATTTTGCTTTGCAAACTCTTTTGCGAATTCGTTTTCGGACAGCTTGGGGTGCACGAGCGACGCCACCGCGCCCAACTTTGACGCGGCATACACCGCCGCTATACTCTGTTCTATATTCGGAGCTGCAATCATCACGACGTCGCCCTTTCCTATGCCGGCGCGTAAAAGCCCCGACGCGACCTTGTCAATCTCGAAAAACAGCTTATCAAACGCAGTTTTTCTGCCTCCTCTCACAAGCGCGGTACCGCCTTCTTTGGCACGGTATCCGCGCATAAATTGATAGATTGACGCGTCGACCTCGAACATAATATAAAGTATAAACTAATATTAAATAGTAGTCAATACCAAATATTAACGAATGTATGATATTTTATTATTGCTTTTCGGCAAAGCACGTCGCTATACGCCTACATTTTTCATTGTCCGAACCTTTGCAACCGCACGTCGTTATTGCAACGCCGCCGCCTTTACCGTATTTGAAATCGCGCGGGACTAAAACTCTCGCTTTTGCGACGCTCCGTTAAGTTGTTTCGTGTTTTTGCATTCTAATCGCATCAAATTGAATGTTCGTTTGAAAAATTTTTTAATTTTTTGAGTATATTCCCCTCCAATGCGGCAATAATCATCGCAAACGGAGGTACAACAATGAGCAAATTTACAGTCGCTGCAAAAAGATTCGGCGGATTTATGAAACGCAACGCGTTTTACTTTCTTATTATACTGTGCATAGCGTCAATAGCGGCGGTTATCGCGCTTGCGGTGACCAGAGATACAGGCGCAGGTGACACCAACATCTCCGTCGGTGACGACGAAGAACCCACAATCAAACCGGGCGACGACGATGAGAAGCCCGATGAAAAACCCGACGAGAAGCCCGATGAAAAACTGACTTTCGCAAGTCCGACCAACGGCAGTTCCGTTAAGGATTTTTCGGACGACCTGCTTGTGTGGGACACCACAAACAATCAGTTCTCCACTCACCTCGGCATAGATTTTGTGTCTGACGACCTCAACGTATTCGCCGCCGCCAAAGGCAAGGTAAAAGACGTCGGATATAACGAGCTCGACGGTTACTACGTCGTTCTCACCCACGAAGACGGTTACGAAACGGGCTACTATTCCTTGGAAGCCGCTCCCGACCTCAAAGTCGGCGACGCAATCGAGCAAGGCGCCAATCTCGGCAAAATGTCAACGTCGCAAGGTTATGAAAGCGGCGACGGCGCGCACCTGCACTTCGAAGTCAAGCTCAACGGCGAACACATCAATCCCCTCGACGTGCTCGTCCTCGAAGAAAAGTAATCCGCAATTTACAAACGCAACTCGCAATGACAACATATATAAAATGTCATTGCGAGGAATATTGCGAATATAGCAATATGACGAAGCAATCCCCTATATGGAGGACTGAACCGCGTGGACGGTAATAAGCTCACATTCCTTTTATGGGATTGCCGCGCTTTGCAAGCAAAGCTCGCAATGACGACATTTATCTTGTTAGCAAGCGGAAAATAGCAATGACAGCATAAACAGAGTTATAGATTATATCCAACAAAACCGATTACAATTTCTTTAAATTTGCCCTACGGCATAACCAAAGAAGAAAATAATCTCCCCCTTAGCAAGAAAGCGGTCGCAAGACCGCTTTCTTGTATGCTTTAGCTAAGGGCTTATGAAATGCCGTTAAACCAAAACCACGCTGTTTATCGTGATTGTGCCGTTATCATTACCCGACAACTGACTGCCGTCCTTTTTATATTTACACCTCAGATACTGCCCTGCGGCAAGCGTAATTTCTTTTGTAACAGTTTCACTCCCTGCTATTTTAACTATTTCTGTTCCGCCGGCAGTTACAATCAGATAATCATATTTTGCTTCCGACGATACCGTGCTTGTAAAAGAAACGATAATATCGTTTACGGCATAAACCGTCAAAAATTCGTTGTCCGAACTATCGCTTTTATTGGTAGAAGTATAAGTGTTGCCCGACACGGAACATTGGCTGCTTTTCGTTACGGTATAATCCGTTCCCGCCACGGCATTCTGACCGGGGTATGTAATGCTCAATATATCGACATATACGCTATATCCCGAATTCGCCGCGAAATATGAGAATATCAATTCTTCTCCGCTATTAACATTTGCCGTTTTCGTCACATAGGAAGTTGAGCCGTTAGTATTAAATACGCTGCCTCCGTTTTTAACCGTCAGCGTATTGTTTGACGAAACTCCGCTCACTTTATATCGATATGTAACCAATAACTCTCGTTGAGCGGTTACTTTCAACATTTCCGTTTCGCAATTAGGAAATGTTAATTCGACGAAATATTCACTGCTATTATCAGAGTACCAAGTAGCCTCAGTATAGTTATTGTTGATGTATACATTATAGTCGGCTCCCGAACGGTAAAAATCATCGGCTTTCAAATATTCCGTCGGCGATACCAAAAACCCTACGAATACTTCGTTACTGCTATATGCATCATTATTATCATATGCGAATACAAGCTCGTCGCCGCTTTCAAGGGTTATTGTAATAACATCACCCTGCGATGAATAGCTGCTTCCGTTATAATGATTGGTTCTGACGCCGTTTTTGTAAACGTTAAGATAACTGCCGCTTGAACCTTCATTGATATATATGTATGCCAAGGTAATCGCGCTGTTTGATTTTATCTTCAAAAATTCAGCTTCGTATTCATATATAGCGTGAGTGCACTCGTAAAATTTGCTCCCGTCACTTTCAGTAGTGACCGAAGTGTAGTGTTCGTTTATATAAACACTGTACTCATTAGTACCCGAGTAGTATTCATTCGCCTTGTCTTTGCCAATCGGGACATTGCCTGACAAACCGTCTGCAAAATTATCGTTATAATAGTCGACGATATTTGTAAAGCCCGTATTCTGCCATTCGGATATAGTCTTGCTATCCCGCGACGAATACTGCAATTCGCTTGACGTGTAGTATATTTCCATTGTGCCGCTATACTCACTGTAATTCATATCCGTTATTTCGGCAGGATAATAGCCCTTGCGCCAACTGCCGTCGTAATAGGAAATATCAGCATACAAGTATAGCCCTCCGCTTCCGTGATTTTGCAGATTTATTCTGTTGCCATATGAGTCATACGATTTGTCGTTAAAACCATTTTCGAATATGCCGTCGCCATAACCGTAAGAATAGCAATCGGCGTTATATTCCACCGCTTCTACAAAATCACCGTCGCTGAATATAATGCGAACGTACTCTTTCAAGCTATATTCGAGTTCGTACGTCAAATTGTCTATCTGATAAAGAATATCGTTAAATTCACTCTCGCTGCCGACTGTTTCAAGACGCTCATACAGGTCGTCGAGCTCCGCCGCTATTCCCGACGCAGAACTGTTGAAATACCAATACTCGTTGTCCAAACGCATATCGGGACTGCCCATTAAGTCTTCGACATCATATATATTCGAGCCGATAACTATCCTGTCAGCCTTACGCAACGGGTCTGCCGCAAGCGCGAACGCGGGTCCGAGAGAGGCAAACGCCAATGCCGCGCACAGCACCCCCGTCACAATCTTTTGCGTTCTGCTCTCGCGCGAGGTGAGCGGCACTTTTTTGTCGTAATGATGCCCCATTCCCAAACCGAAGAATATCGGCGAGAATATTATTGCAAGAATAGGATAAATAAGCCCTGCCGCAAGATATGACGCGCTGAACGAATAATCAAGTGCCTGCGACGTGGCAAACATACCTATGAACGCAAAATAAGACAGCGTATAAATTATGTTAAAAGGTATTCTGCCAATATCTTTTTTGCCCGATACCAGCGCAATGATAAAACCGATTAGCGACACGGGAATCAATACACCGTAGCATATTACCGAAATGGTATTAAATGCACCTCCTCCCAACACGGACGCGCCGTAATAGATTAAATTCATTACGGACGTAATGAGCATAACCAAAAACGCCGCCGCGCGATATAAGGCATAACGACCTCTCACCCAAATCGACTCGATTACGTCGTCAAAAGACAAATCGTATTTTGCGCTGTACACCATACCGACGCCGCCGAAACTATACGCCGCAATCGGCTCGGAACTTTCTTCTATAAACTCGTCGCCGTCGTCGTAACTCACCTCGGCAACGGGATAAGACGGCTCTAAAACGTCGCCGCCATAGCCTGTCGCTCCGAAAGCCGCGTTGTTCGCGCACATCGCCGCCTGCTCTTTTTCTCTCTGCGCCGCCGCTCTTTCCGCATTCTTGGCTTTGACCTTGGCAACAAACTCCGCAGTTTTTGTTTTGACGGCTATGAGATACGTAACGATATGGGTTTTGAATTCCTCCCCGTCATTCGTTATCGTTGCCACGTAGAGGAAAGGCGAACCTGCGAACCAAATCATAACGAAACTGAGTGCCGCCGCCGCGCCGCCGCCTGCCTGCACCTCTTTGTTTGCGCCGCCGATTAAAACACACGCCGCAACAAAAAGACACGCATATATTACCATTTGCGCAACGTAAAAGATATATTTTATCCTCTTATTCTGCACGTCTAATATGCTGAGGACGAGCTGTGCTATGCCTGCCGACATCAGTATTGCCGCCATCGACACTATAAACGCGGAAGAACCGTACCCGTTTTCTATTACCTCGAGAATTTTGCCCATTTCAACGAGCTCGTATCCCGTAAACCGTAAGAACAACCCGTCTACCGCCGGAGCCGCCATAAAACAAAACATCAGCAATGCAAAGAATATCGTCGTGCACGGGAACAAAAACTGCATTGCGTTTTGATAAACAGTTCTCCCCGCCGTCGAATATATTTCCGCTTTCTTTTTGCTTTTAACGTAATCGGCAGTTTTTTCTTCGGCATACGGTATGTCTTCCGACGCACTTTCGGAAGCCGCAATTTCACATTCTTCCGCACCTTGCGACGCGCCGTCGCTTTCCGCAACGGTATCCGCATCGTTTTGCTCTGCCTCAGCCGCGCCGCCGTCCGTCATACCGTCCGCATTTTCTACGCCCTCATCGGGCAAACCGACGGCAACGGACGCGACATTCGCAACGTCGTCTTCAACATTGCAAACATTGACCGCTTCCGTATCAACCGTTTCTGCCGTTTCAGTCGGGGCTTTTACAGCAAACAGCTTATTGCAAGAGGCGCAAAAAAACTTGCCGTCCTCTCGGCTTTCAAGCTCCCCTCCGCATTTAGGACATCTCTTCATAATCCGCTCCCGTTATTTCTTTTCCTTCTTGGGCTTTTTCGTGTTTACGACCAACCCGAGCTCCATCATTATCTTTTCGAGGTTCTTCTTGCGCGCGTCTTTATGCGCAACGAAAACGTCGACGAAGTTCCAGATAAAAAATGTTGCCACGCCGAAAAACAGTTTGCATATACCGAGTCCGACGTATCCCGAATACATACGGTCAGCTCCGAAGAAAAAGAGGAATAAGGACAGATACAATGTTGTTTTCGGGGACTTTACGTTTGCCGCCGCCGCTTTCCGAGCCTGTTGCAGGGGTGCGTTCATTACCGAATTCAACAGCGTATCTCTTTGTTTTCTCGGCACATATTCCAACAATGAATTTGCAATCATTATCTTTTCCGCATAATCGGAAGTGAGCGTGCCGCCGCAAACGACAGGTTGTGCCGCGCTGTGAACGGCAGGTATGTTTTGCACCCCCTGCGCCTGTTGCGGCGCCGGCTGCACTGCATTATTCTGCGCGCCTTGCGCACTCGGTGCAACCGCAACGGCTTTCGGAGCGACGTTTTGAACTTGCGCTGCGTTTTGAACAGGCGCAAAGTTCTGAACAGGCATCTGCGGCTGATTTTGAACCGCGGCTTGATTGACCGTCGGTGCGCTTACTCCGCACGCGCACTTCGCGCCGCACGCAGGACACACCGCTACGGATACGCCGTCTTCCACGCTCAATACCGCTCCGCATTTGTAACATCTGAATTTTCTCATAGTAGCCTCCCAAATATAATTTTTATACGCAAAAGCGTATGTACGTTTTTTATTGTACATTTCATTAAAGGGCGTGTGATAAAATATCGAATTTTCTATATTTTGAGAAATTGTAAATTTTTTACATTACATTGCTATTATGGGATTGGTATATGAGTTTTCAGACTTTAAGGACATACTTAAAGAAATTCTACAAGAAACGGGACTTACGCAAGCCGAATTCGCCGCGTCCATAAACGTAAAACAAGGACAGGTCAGCGAATGGCTTAAAGGCAAAACCAAACCGGGATACGACACAATCAAACAGATGTGCGTGGCGTTAAATGTATCCGCAGACTATCTGCTCGGACTCAAACTCGAAAGAAAATGACGCACAGATACGTTGGACAATTATTTGCCTTCCGTATGTCGGAATATGTGTCAGAATCAAATATATAGTGTCCGTAATTTTTATTTTTTGAATTAAACCGTAAAAACAAAAAGAATTGCAAAAATTGAGCATATGAACATTTTTTATCGATTGTACCTATAAAAATCGGCATATGTTCACTTCTTTAAGTGTGCATATGCCTGTAATTTATACGGCAATATATGCGAAATTGTAAATATGCGCACGTTTCCAAAGAGAATATTTCGGGCAATTTAATGACACACACTTGCGAGTTTTATTTAATGCCCTTCGCAAAACGGTTATTTGTCTGCCTTTTTTGCGTCAACCTCGGCACTGTCGGTATCGTCGTTTATCGACGACTCTCCCGACGTCAATCTTTTGTAAGACTCTGCGGTTAAGGCTTTGCCGTTTTCGCGCTTTTTTACAAACACCCTGAAATCGTTTGAAAACAGTTCGTCTACAACAGCATTGTCAACCGCGCTCTTGTTAGAGAACAGCAAACTCGCAATCGGAGTTACAATCATACTGCCGACCATACTCAGCACGCCTATAAACGGACTTCTGCCTATTCCCGCTTTTACCGCCTGTCCGAAGGTTGCGCCGTCCCCCGCAGTAAAATATCCCAACCCTATTACGAGGGCAAACGTAAGCAACAGACAAAAGATTATGGATGCGTACGCCCCCGCTTTGTTGGACTTTTTGGAATAAAGTCCGTAAACATACGGTCCTATGAAACAGCCCGCAATCGCGCCCCAACTGAGCGACATCATCGTGACGATGGCGTCAATCTGAGCAATGGCGAGCACCGCGGAGATTGCGACGAACACAAGACACAGCACGCGAAGCAAAATACCCGTATTTTTCTCGGGCATATCCTTTTTCACATACCCTTTCACGAAGTCGACGGTTACGGTCGAACTCGACGAAAGCGACATCGCCGCGAGAGTGGACATAGACGCCGAAAACAAAAGCACTATTATCAGTCCCAACAGCGCGGGAGAAAGATTTTGAACGAGCATTTCGGGTACGACTTTGTCAAAATTGCCGCCCAGCGTCCCCGTGAAAGTTTCCTCGCTCACAAACAGGGTTACAAGACTGCCCATCAGATAAGCGCTGCACCCCACAACCGCGGCAAACACCGTGGATACCACCGCGCCTTTTCTTATAGCGGCGTCGTCTTTAATGGCATAGAATTTGTGCACGGACTGCGGCAGTCCCCAAATGCCGAAAGACGTGAGCAAAGTCAAAATCAATATATTGAAAAGCGGACTGTCCATAAAAGTTCCGCCTTCGGGCACGTCTGACGACGCTATGAACCCCAACCCGTTTTGCGTAAGCGAGCTCAGTCCTTCGCCCCAATTCACGGCGTCCTTGGACAGCAGTGTAAACAGCACCACCACTATGCCCACAAGCATTATTATGCCCTGTATGAAATCCGTAATCGTGGTTGCGAAATATCCGCCGAGAAAAAGATAAAGCGCGGTCAAACCTGCGAGAATGAGTATGCACCATATCGCGTCTATGCCGAGCACCGCCTCGAAAATATAACCCATACCCTGATAAACGGACGCCGAATAAGGAAGCAAAAAGATGAAAATCACCAAAGACGACACGAGTTTTATGTGTTTTGAGTTATACCTTTTCTCAAAAAACTCGGGCATAGTACGCGCGTTCAACGTCGCGGTCATAACCTTTGTGCGCTTGGCGAGCACCACCCAGGCAAGCAGCGTGCCTATAAGCATATTGCCTATGCCAATCCACACCGCCGATATGCCGAAGTTCCAGCCGAATTTTCCCGCGTAACCCACAAAAATTACTGCGGAAAAATAAGTCGCTCCGTACGCAAATGCGGAAAACCAACCGCCTACGCCTTTGTTTGCGAACATAAAACCTTCGACGGTTTTACTCTTTTTCCGCGTAAACAACGCTACGGCTATAATTGCCGTCATATACAGCGCGAATATCAGCCATTGCGCCCAATTATCGTTGTTTGTTGCGGATAAAATGTAACTTGCCATCGTCGTATTTCTTATGTGTTCCTCTGCGTTCGCGTTTTGCGCCGATTATACTTTTACGCATATGTGTGCCTGCAAAACTCGTCGAACCGCGTCGGTTTTCGGTTATTTTTCAGAATTTGTTCGTATTGCCGTCGGTTATTTATCCAACAACGGAATAATGTCTTTTACCTTATCGAGCGTATAATCCGCTTTAATTCGTGATTTTTCCGCCATTTCCGCGTCCGTTTCGCCGGATAGCACGAGCACGGATACGAACTTGCAGTTTTTGCCGAAAGCGACGTCGGTATACAGTCTGTCCCCCACCATCGCTATTTTTTTTGCGGGCAGATTGTATTTAAGCGCGAGTCTGCGACCTGCGGTGACGTGCGGCTTGCCCATTATGATGTCGGGGCTTCTGCCCACAGTCAGCCTTATCATTTCGGTCATCGCGCCTATGTCGGGCATCGGACACTCCTCCGCAGGACAGAAATAATCGGGGTGAGTGGCGATATAGGGCAAACCTGCATTGACGTATTTGCAGAATTTATACAGTCTGTCGTAGCTGAGCGATGTGTCGAACCCGATGACAGCCACGTCGGGGTTGTCGTCGGAAAGCTCGATGCCGTAAAGCTCGAACTCGCTTCTTAACCTTTCGTTGCCGAGCAGAAATATCTTTTTGCCGCGATAATTGTCAAGAATATACTCGCAGGTGACCTGTCCGCTCGTATAAATTTCATCGGCGTAAACGCGCAAGCCGAGATTATTCAGCCTCGCGATATAATCCGTATGCATACGTGAACTGTTGTTTGTGAAAAAACAAATGCGTTTGCCCATCGCCCGCAGTTTGTTGACCGCTTCGAACGAGCCTTCGATTTCTTTATCTCCGATGTAAATCGTGCCGTCGAGGTCAAAAACAAACAACTCGACGTCTTTGATATTCTTTTGCATTCTCTCTCCCTGTCTAATAAAACGACTCGGTAAATCCCGTGCGCGCGGCGTATCCCAGCAGTCCGTCGGAAACAAGCCCTGCAAGGGCAAGAGCCTCGGTCATACGACGCGACGTAAGCGCGCTTTTCATCCAATATCCCGCGTCGGGATAAAGCCTCCGCCATTGCCGTTGCGCCGAATGCACGTCCGTTGCGCCGAGCCGGTTTATCAAATCGGTGCGGTATTCGCCTAATATATAATTTATTCTAAAATAACTGTTGACATCGTAAATGTCAATTCTTTTGACAAGCTTTTCGCGTTCCGTGCCCGTAATATAGGACAGTCTGTCAAGACCTCTGTCATAGTTGCAAGGCGGCATAACGTCTATCGCGGGAGATTTGAGATAGCTTGCGTAAAACTCGGCGAGCACCATCGCCGACAAAAATTTATATTCGCCGAAAAGTCTTGGCTTCTCTCCCCGTTTCAAAGCGTTGGACGCAAGAACCTGTGCCATAACGTCCGACGCGCTGTCCCGTCTTTTTCTGAACGACAAATCCAACAGTTCGACCGCGAGCTGCGACAAACTTCCGTTTGCGTCGCACTTCCATTCGCAGACCGCACCTGCCATTGATTTTTCTGGCGTTACCTGATTTATAAACGCCTCCTCGAACGCGTCTACCTGTGCAGCCAATGCGCACCCTCTGCCTGCCGCAATACACTCGGGAGGGGCTTTTAACAGAATATTTTCGTCAATAAACACCTGTTTCGGTTGAAATCCGCAAAGCAATCTGTCTACGGTAGGAGCGCACAGCAAAAGCGCATAGTCTATATCGTGTGCCTTGCAAAACTCCCCCGTCGCCCTGTTTGCGCCGCCGCTTCCCACGGCAATCGCAAATCGCGTGTATTCGGGAAGCTGCGATACGTCGCGCTCTCTTACGACGCGTATTTTAATGCCTTCGCTTTTAAGCGATTCCGCAAGCCGCTCCGCTTCGCGCACCGTTCTTTGCGAATATACGACGCCCGTCAGTCCCTCGGAGCAAAAATCCGCAACCGTTGGGGGAATATTGTCAATTATGCCGCTTCCGCAAAATACTTCCGTGTCGCCGAAGCGAATTTTTTTGTGCAATTTGTCTTTTAATATCTGCTCCATATTATCCTCTTTACCGTCTTTGGATAAATACTACCATCGCAATTCCCGTGAATAAGATATTTTATTGACGAATATAGGCGAATTCCGTTTATAGGGGTTGATATGACGGGCGGTCAATGCTAAAATTAGTTGTCGCCGTCACTCGGCGGCCATACTAAAGAAAAGCGAGCTGAATATGAAAAATTTTAACGGATTGCTGAGCAAGACGATTTTTGCCGTATTGTTTTTGGTCATCATACTGTCTTCCGCTACGGGCGTAGCCATTGCCGCCATGAGCGCGGACTATGTGTGGAAATCTGACGAGGCGCAGACGGGCGATTTTGACTTTACCGACACCGAATACACCTTCGATTTATTCGGCGACGGCGTTATTCTCCCCTCCGACAGCGGAGCGCAGACGATAAACGTCCCCGATTTCGGCGCAAACAGCGTCGTTTGGAGCTTCGAAGAAAATAATCCGCAGAAAATTCCCGTAGTTTTCTATGCGGGAACCGACGATAAAAAGTTTTATTCTTCATATCCTTTTGCGCAAAATCACCCCGACTCGTATATCGCCGTCGACGGAGCATACGCTTCCTGTTCGTCTATATCGGACACACCCTCCGAACTTGCGGCACACATCTTTGCGGCAGCAAAAATAAATTGGATTTGGCCTCAAACTCTGTATATATCAGACGGCGCAAATTATACGACCGACACATCCGCGGCAGCATCCTCTTACTCCGCGTACAACGGTCGGCTGTGCACCACCCCTGCCCGCTACGGCGACAACCATTTGAATTTTCTCAAAGCAGCATTACCCAGCGGAGTATACTTAGTAGCAGAAAAAATCAACACATCAAATTACCGCATTGAAACTCAAATTGCACCGTCGCTTTTAATTAAAGACGGAATTATAACAGACAGTGTTCAACCTATTCCATGCTTAATCGACGATGACATAACGTCTTCATACGATTATATGACAATCAACGACGGTTGTCTTATGTTAGTTCTTAACGATAAATTTGCAGAAGTTGAAAACCTTGTCAAAATGTACCCCGTAAAATATCAAAAGATTGGAGTTTTTGCACGAACCGAAAACTCCTTGATATTTACTCCTAAAAGCGACGGTAACCATACCCTCGTAAAACTTATGCCTGACGCCGCCGAAAAACTCGCGAAAATTTCGGTAACAATCACTGCCACGGTAAGCGCGTAATACGTCCGTAAAGTGATTAAGTCACACGCAAAAAACAAACGCTTGGAAGCGGTAAAACTCTTTTTAGGCTACGCAGTACTCGGCGCGCTTATATTCGCACTCGGTTTGAACGCCAAAATGTTTTCAGACCTCTCCTCGGGCAAAGTTCCGTCGCTTTTCGGCAATTACGTTTGTCTTAACAAATCTCCGTCTCAGAGCGACGATTACAATTCTCTTTTGGTTGCGCGGCAGACCGATATTCAATCGGGCGACCGCGTTATGTTCAGAGAAGGCAGGCGAATAGGCACAGGCTTCATAGATTGTTTTATCGACGTCAAAGACGGCAAATGCGCCGTGATAACAGAAAACGGGAACACGAACGCAAAATATAGAATTGTGCCCGCCGAAAACATAATCGGCAAAATATATCGCTCTCTCGACGGGGCAGGGACAGTCGCCGTTACTCTCGGCGAAAAACGACTGCCGCTTACGGTTATTTCCGTTATCGGGCTGATATGCATATTATTTTCCGCTGTACGCGGCCTCGCAAAAACAAAAAGCGGATTTTTGCAATAGCCGCTTAAATCCGCTTAATTTTCACATTGATTTTAGGTCACGATTTCAATCTTTTACGGGAACTCTCGTCTTACATCTCGTCGTCATCATTCCGTCCTTTACATCTATGCTCTCGCAGCTGCACACTCCGCCGGAATTGAAGGCGCAGCTCGCCGCGCATTGAACCATACAGTCGGGCTTATCCTCGAAAAAGTCCTCTCCGGCTTCGACGTCGGCAAAGGATTGAGCAAGACTTCCGCCCTCGCGCTTGATGCGGCTGAGACACTTTGCGTTATCTCCCACGGATATTATGCCCGCAAGGCATTGACATTTGATGTTATGTTCGCAGTTGGATGTTGTGCAATTTATAGTTTTCATATCGACCTCTGCATATATTATTCCCTCAAATAGAATTTATACTCGTTGAAAATCGCACTTTTTTGTGATATAATCGGGAAAAGGAGTAAAATATGAAAGTTATTCTCAAACAAGACGTTAAAGGTACGGGTAAAAAAGGCGAAATAATAGAAGTCAACGACGGTTACGCGCGCAACTTTCTCATAAAAAGAGGGCTTGCAGACGAGGGCACCCAGCAAAATCTTTACGTTGCCGAACAACGTAAAAAGGCTCACGAAGCAAAAATCGCCGCAGAAAAGGCGGAAGCGCGTATTATTGCTTCCAAACTCGAAAATCTTGTTGTCGACGTAGCCGCAAAAGGCGGAGAAAACGGCGGCAAAATGTTCGGAAGCGTCACGGGCGAAATGATTTCCGCGGCTCTTGGCGAGGCAGGTTTCGACATCGATAAAAAGAAAATCGAAATAAAAGAAAGCATACGCGATTTCGGACGTTTCAACGTGCTTATCAGAATATATCCCGAAATTACGCAGACCATCACCGTCAACGTAGTCCGTCGCTGATGAAATATCTCACCGACCTCGGGTTTCACGGGCGAAAAATATATCAGGACACCGACGGCTATGCATTTTCGCAAGACTCGGTGTTTCTTGCTAATTTCGCATCTCTTTACCCTTCCGACGCGGTAATCGACCTTGGCTGCGGCTGCGGAATACTGTTGATTTTGGCATTGCTCAAAAAAGGCGTTAAGCGCGGCGTCGGCATAGAAACAGACGAGTTTGCCGCCGCTTTGGCAAAAGAAAACATCGCGCTGAACGCTCTTGACGACAGAGCCGAAATAATATGCGCCGACGTCAAAAATATCCGCGAATTTATCGCTCGGGAAAGTTTTGACAAAGCGTTATGCAATCCGCCGTATTTCGACAAAAGCCCGACAGATTGCGCCGACAACGCGGCAAATATTCAACGGCTGAACAGCCGCCATTATTGCGACTGCTCGCTTGACGATTTCGTGTATGCAGCGGAGCGCGCGCTTAAATTCGGAGGCGACTTGTATATTGTATATAAGGCGGAGCGCATATGCGATTTATTATGTTCTTTGCGAGCGCACAGGCTGGAACCCAAGCATATGATTTTCCTGCGTCCGAAAAACAATTTGCCCGTCGATACCGTCATAGTCAAGGCGCGCAAAGGCGCAAAACCGTCCTGTACCAACGAAATTATCACCGTCCACAACGACGACGGCAGTTATACGGACAGAATCAAGGAGCTGTACTGATGGCAAAGCTTTATATTATAGGAACGCCGATAGGCAACCTCAAAGACATAACGTACCGCGCAGTGGAAACGCTGTCGTCTGCGGATATAATCGCCTGCGAAGATACGCGGCACTCCCTGCCGCTGCTCAACCGCTACGAGATAAAAACAAAGCTTGTCGCTTACCATAAATTCAACGAAGCCGAGTGCAGCGAACGCCTTCTCGGCGAAGTGGAAAACGGAAAAAACGTCGCGCTAATCACCGATGCGGGTATGCCGTCCATCTCGGACCCCGGCGCAGAGCTGATACGGCGCGCGTATGACAAAGGCGTTGACGTCGAGCTTGTCCCGGGACCTACCGCTTTTGCAAGCGCAATCACTCTCAGCGGAATAAAAAGCACAGGATTTACGTTTTTGGGGTTTTTACCCGAGAAAAGCACTGATAAAACCTCTATTTTGTCAAAAGTAAGCATGACGGGAATGCCTTTTGCAATATACGTCGCTCCTCACGACGTCAAAAAAACCGCGGAGTTTATTTATAACCTGCTCGGCGACCGCAAGGTGTGGGTTGTGCGCGAAATAACAAAGCTGTACGAGAGCGTCACCCGCACTTCTCTTGCGAATTTCGAATGCGAAGAACGCGGCGAAATGGTGATGATTGTGGACGGCGCAGATGATACGTCCCCTCTTAATTCGCTGTCCGTTCAGCAACATATTGCTCATTACGTTGAAATGGGTATGGATAAAAAGTCCGCCGTAAAACAAACCGCCGCCGACCGCGGCGTCCCCAAAAACGAAATTTACAAATACGCCGTGGATATGGACGTGTAATAAACTCCAATATGAAATTGTTTTCAAAACTACCGCAAAACTTTTAGGAAAGATAATAAACGATTTTAATGCAACAATCCGACAGTTACCTGTCGGATTGTGCGTATTTGGTCGCGCGTTTACGATGACGCAAACAACCCGATTCCACATTTCGGCTTTTCCTCGCAATGTCAAATCGCGTACCGTGTGACCACACGGTTGCCGCGCATTGCAAAGCTACGCGCAGTTCGAATCCAAAATAAAAAGCCTCACTAAGCTGTCTTTATAGAACGAGAATATTTCAGCGTCCAAAAGGCAGAGAAGGGTTGCAGATTGCACACTTTTAAGTGCGAGCGCGACGGGAGTTTACATAGATATAAATACCGAGCGCGAGACACGCAAAAAGGACGCAATCTGCGCCCTTTTATGCCTCTTGGTGGGGACAACAAGACTCGAACTTGTGACCTCTTGTATGTGAAACAAGCGCTCTAACCGACTGAGCTATGCCCCCGTACACGGCAAAAGCCGTGGTTTTTTACGATTTGTACATTCTCTTGCGTGCGGCTTCAGCCTTCTTCTTTCTCTTTACGCTGGGTTTTTCGTACGCTTCTCTTTTACGGAGGTCGCCGATGATACCGTCACGCGCGCACTTTCTCTTAAATCTGCGGATAGCGTTATCGAGAGATTCGTTCTCGCCTACTTTGACTGTGGACATCTTTTTCACCTCCTCTTTTCGGAAATTGTACCTTATTTATTATACATAAAAAAGGCGACGTGTCAACCGATTTGATTTAATCGGCGCATTTTTGCACTGTTTGCCGCTCGAAGCGCGTTAACCGACTCGACGTTTACGACAAACCGCTTGTCGAAAGCTTAACAATCAACCCATTTTATCGGACAGCTTGCCGCCGCCGAGAATGTGAATGTGCAGATGTTCGACGGACTGACACGCGTCCGCGCCCTTATTCGACACCAATCTGAACCCGTCTTTAAGTCCGAGTTCGTCAACCATTACCGAAAGTTTTTTAACGCACTTGGCGAGGGTTGCCGCCTGCGCGTCGCTCATTTCAACTATATTCGCGTAATGCTCTTTCGGCAAAAGCAGATAATGCACGGGAGCTTGCGGAGCAATGTCCTTGATGATAAGCATATCGTCGTCTTCGTAAACCTTTTGCGACGGAATGTCGCCCGATATTATTTTGCAAAATATACAATCCATAACTGCCTCCGTATTTACGCCTGCCCGACTGTCTTTGGCGAGCGGCATTTATTCAAATTCTTACTCCGTCCTTATAAAGAACGGTGGGCACGGCTTTCACGATACAGTTGCGCGCGCCCTCGTGAACGTACGTCTTTATATAGTTGGGAGTATACCCCGACCACATACCGTCCTCGTGCGTTTCAATCAGCACTTCTTGCTCGATTTTGAGGTTTTTCAGCATAAAACGCTGCCTTAACTCCCGTTTCAGCGCAATCATACGTTTTTGTCTGTCGAGTACGACGTCAGGTGGCAACACGGGTAATCTGCCTGCGACGGTTCCGCTGCGGGACGAATAAGGGAACACGTGTATATCAGAGAACTCCGCCTTCTCGCAAAAAGCGAGGCTGTTGCAGAACTCCTCCTCGTTTTCCGTGGGATAACCTACGATTACGTCCGTCGTGATGCCTGCCGTCGGATAAACCTCTCTTATTTTGTCCACGGCGGCTTTGTACTGTTCTGCGGTATAATGACGGTTCATATCTTTGAGCACGGTATTATCGCCGCTCTGCAAGGATAAATGGAAATGCGGACAAAAACTCTTTAATTTTTCTGTCGCCTTCAAGAACTCATCGTCTATAACGCCCACTTCGAGGCTGCCGAGCCTGACGCGCATATCGAGGTCGGAAAGCGCGAGGATAAGCTCAGTAAGACTGCTCCCCGAATCCTTTCCGTACGCGGACAGATTTATGCCCGTTATAACCGCCTCTTTGGCTTCTCCGCTTACCGATTGAAGTTCGCGAAGAATGCTCTGCAACGAGCGCGAGCGGCTTCTTCCTCTAAGATACGGCACAATGCAATAACTGCAAAAGTTGTTGCAACCGTCCTGTACTTTTATGAAATGACGCGTTTTGAGCGTATAAACTCCGTCGTTGTCCTCGAAACTGTCGGACGTTTTGAAATCGTCCGTAACAATTTTGTCAAACGGAGCGACGTTTTGTCCGTGAGCTTCGACTATGCGGTTTGCCAGCGCGACTTTGCCCTCCGTGCCGGAAATGTACTGCACGTTGTCCTTTGCGAACTGACTGAAATTGTTTTGCGAAGCACAGCCGCAGACGTATATTACGGCATCGGGATTTATTTTGAGAATTTTGCCCACGGTCTGGCGCGACTTTCGCTCCGCCTCCGCGGTTACGGCGCAGGTATTCAAAATATAAAAATCGGCGTTCACCAAGCCTTCCGCCACTTCGAAACCGCCCTCTGCGAGCACGTTGAGCATAGCGTCGGTGTCATATTGATTTACCTTACAGCCGAGCGTCACTACCGATATAACGGGCTTAGTCATAATCGAGTTCTCCCATTGCCTGCAACGCGAACGCCGCGAGCACGATGTCTGCTGTTTCCGCCCTTAAAATCCGCTTTCCGAGGGTAACTTTCTGCGCTCCGCCGCTTATCGCCGCATCTATTTCCGCCTCCGAAAAACCGCCCTCGGGACCTACGACGAGCGCTACGTTGCAACCGTTGAAGCAAATGTCCGCAATACGCGTCTTTCTTTCGAGTTCATACGCGATTACAGCCGTATCGTAAGATTTCATATCCGAAACGACTTCCGAAAAAGCTATGAGAGGCAAAACCTCCGAAAGATACGCCGCCCCGCACTGTTTCGCCGCCTCCGAAGCGATTTTGTTTGCGCGCTCGGGGTTGAAAGAAGTTTCGGCGCTGCGCTCAGAAGTAAACGGAATAATTCTGTCGATGCCGAGTTCGACCGCCTTTTGAACGACTAAATCGAGCTTGTTGTTTTTGAGCAAACCCGCATAAAGCGTAACGCTGACGCGACGGGCGTCGACAGTCTTTTCGTCATCTATGAAAAGAGTTGCGTAATTATCGTATATTTCCTTAACGGTACAATAAAGTTCTCTGCCGTCATTTGGACAAACAACGGCTTTATATCCCTTTTTGTAACGCAGAACCCTGGTCATATGCTCGAACTCGCCGCCCGACAACGTAACGACGGAGCCCGAAACATCCTCTGCGTTTACGAAAAATCTTCTTATTTCCATACTATTGCGCCGAAATCACAAGCGCGCGCCAACCGTCCATTGTCGCACGTTGCAGGATTTTATAACCCTTTTGTCTGAAACAATTTTCCACCTCGTCCGCGCGTTCGACGATAATACCCGAAAGCACCGCCTTCGCCCCCTCGTTGAAATGTTCTTTCAAGCCGTCGGAAAGCCGCATCAGAATATCGGCGGTCAGGTTTGCAAACACATAATCGGCACGGCGGCTGCCCTCTATCAAATCGGCGCGCTCGACCGTTACGTCTACTCCGTTGAACTCGGCGTTTCTTCTTGCCGCGTCCACCGCCTGCTCGTCTATATCGCACATATACACATCCGTCGCGCCCGCGATTTTTGCGGCTATGCCCAAAATTCCGCTGCCGCAACCGACGTCGATTACGCTTTTGCCTTCAACCGCCATAAGGTCAAGACACATCTTGGTCGTGGCGTGTTCGCCCGTGCCGAAAGCCGCGCCGGGGTCAAGCCGCATTATCTTTTCACCTGCCTCCGGCTTATAATCTATCCAGGAAGGCACAACCGTGATATTTTTGGTTTTAATGGGTTTATAATACTTTTTCCATTCGTTTTCCCAATCTGCGTCGTCGGCTTCGCCCGTCGCAATGGAAAAATAACGAACGCCGCCCGTCGAAACCATTGCGTCAAGCTCGGCTTTAAGCCTGCCCTCGAAACCGCCGTCGTCCGCCGCAAGCTGGGTGGACACGGTGACGACGTCGTCCGTCGCCGTCGCGCTCGAATCTATGTAATCCCATATGACGTCGGACTTTACAAGGTCGTCGAAATCCTGCCTGTCGAGCACGCTGACTCCTTCCGCGCCTGCGTCGAACATCGCCTGCGACACAAGCTCCGCGGATAAATGGTCTGTTTTGACGGTAACGGTCTTGTATTTCATCAAAGTTTTTCCTTATATTCTTTTTTTCTCGGGAACTGCTTGCTCTCGAAGCTCACGTCCAGCTTTCTGAGCAAATCTTTCTGCTCCTTGGTAACGCTCTTGGGCACTTCTACCACAACTTTGACGTATAAATCGCCCTTATCGCCGCCGCGCAATTTCTTTATACCCTGCCCTTTAAGCTTGAACACGGTGCCGCTTTGAGTGCCTTCGGGCACTTTTAATTCTTGCGGAGCGTTGAGGGTGGGCACCATAATCGTGCAACCGAGAGCCGCCTCGGCTATTGTAAGAGGCACTTCGAGCTGCAAATCGCTGCCCGAACGGCGGAAAAGCTTGTGCGGACGAACGGTAATTTCCACGATAAGAGAACCTTTCTCGCCGCCGTTTCTGCCTGAGTGTCCTTCTCCCTGATAAGTTATTCTCTGCCCGCTGTCGATGCCTGCGGGAATATTGACGCTGATTTCGCGCGCGCGCTCGTAGCGTCCCTGACCGCCGCACGTCTTACACGTTTCGGTGACAACCTTGCCCGTACCCTTGCATACGGGACAAACGCCCGTGGACGTAAACTGTCCGAAAGGCGTACGCTGAGTCTGAGAAACCTGTCCCGTACCTTTGCAGTTCGTGCAGGTTTTGAAAGCTTTGCCGTCTTTTGCGCCCGTACCGTTACAGCTCGGACAACTCTCCACGCGCTTGACCGTTACGGTCTTGCGAACGCCGAACGCCGCTTCTTCGAAAGTAATGGTAAGATTGATGAGAATATCCTGTCCGCGCTGAGGCGCGTTTGCCCGGGAAGTGCGTTGTCCGCCCCCTCCGAACGCGCTGAAAATGGACGAGAAAATATCGTCGGCGTCAAAGCCGAAACCGCCCGAACTTCCGCCGAAACCTCCAAACCCGCCGAAGCCGCCCGCGCCGCCCGTCGGTCCGTTCTCGTTGCCGTACGCGTCGTAAGCCGCTCTTTTCTGGGCGTCGGACAACACGTCGTAAGCGTGGTTAATCTCCTTGAATTTCACCTCGGCGTTTTTCTTTTCCTGCTCGCTTGCCGTCGAATAGAGGTCGGGGTGATACTTTTTGGCAAGTTTTCTGTACGCGGATTTCAGCTCGTCCTGAGACGCGCTTTTGTCCACACCGAGAATTTCATAATATGATTTATCGCTCATACAGTCCTATTATATTGCTAAGCCCACCTCTTTGAGAGGTGAGCCGCCGCAATTAAAATTTTGTCCTTTTAGTCTTCCCAACCGCCTTCGGGAGGAGTCATATTATCGTCGTCCGAACCGCCTCCCTGGTTGAAATCGTCGGGATTGATGTTGCTCGGGTCAAAGCCTGCCTGACGCGCCGCTTCCGCCGCCGCCTCGGGATTTTCCTGATAGAACTTGGTGAATATGGGGTCCGTCGTCTTGCTGAGTTTTGCGACAGCCTCTTTCACCGCCTCGTCGTCCTCTGCTTTTTCGATTGCCTCGCGCGCTTCCTTGACAGCGTCTTTGATTGCGGTTTTGTCTTCGTCGCTGAGCTTCTCGCCGTTGTCGGTTTCAAATTTCTCCATTACGAAAATGAGCTGCTCGGCATTGTTTTTCGCGTCGACGAGGTTCTTTCTCTTTTCGTCTTCTTCCGCATACTTCTCTGCGTCCTTGATTGCCGCGTCGATGTCTTCCTCGGTGAGGTTGCTCGATGCGGTGATGGTGATGGTCTGCGATTTATTCGTGCCCTTGTCCATTGCCTTGACAGACACTATGCCGTTTGCGTCGATGTCGAACGTAACTTCGATTTGCGGCACTCCTCTGGGCGCAGGCGCAATGCCTGTGAGCTCGAAGCGTCCCAAAGTCTTGTTATCTCTTGCGAACTTTCTCTCGCCTTGCAGGACGTGAATGTCAACGGAGGTCTGATGGTCCGCCGCCGTCGAGAACACCTGCGACTTGCTTGTGGGAATGGTGGTGTTACGGTCGATAAGTTTCGTAAATACGCCGCCCAGCGTTTCTATGCCGAGAGAAAGCGGAGTTACGTCGAGAAGCAGCATATCTTTGACTTCGCCTGCCAGCACGCCTGCCTGAATCGCCGCGCCGATGGCGACGCACTCGTCGGGGTTAATGCCCTTATACGGGTCTTTGCCGATAAGCTTCTTGACGGCGTCGTACACTGCGGGAATACGCGTGGAACCGCCCACCATTATTACCTTCGCGATGTCGTTTACGCCGAGCCCCGCATCCTTCAACGCCTGTTGCGCGGGTATAATTGTCTTCTGCACCAAATCCTCTGTGAGCGCGTCGAACTTCGCTCTCGACAAATCCATATCGAGGTGCTTGGGCACGCCGTTGCTCATCGTTATGAATGGCAGAGAAATCTTTGCCTTGGTTACGCCCGAGAGGTCGATTTTCGCCTTTTCGGCGGCTTCCTTGATTCTCTGCATCGCCATCTTGTCGCCCGTCAAATCAATGCCTTCCGCCTTTTTGAACTCTGCGACAATCCAATCCATAATCTTTTTATCGAAGTCGTCGCCGCCCAGACGGTTGTTGCCGGAAGTTGCGAGAACTTCGAACACGCCGTCGCCGAGCTCCAACACCGACACGTCGAACGTGCCGCCGCCGAGGTCAAAAATGAGCACTTTCTGCTGTTTGTTTTCGTCCTTATCTATGCCGTACGCAAGCGCGGCGGCAGTCGGCTCATTTATGATACGTTTGACTTCGAGTCCGGCAATTTTTCCCGCGTCCTTGGTCGCCTGACGCTGCGCGTCGGAGAAATATGCGGGGACGGTGATGACGGCTTCCGTCACCTTTTCGCCGAGATATTTTTCGGCGTCGTTTTTAAGCTTGGTGAGCACCATCGCGGAAATTTCCTGCGGAGTGTACTCTTTGCCCTCTATCTTAACTTTGTGGTTGCTGCCCATCTCTCTTTTGATTGAGATGACCGTATGTTCGGGGTTTGCAACCGCCTGTCTTTTTGCAATTTCGCCGACAAGTCTTTCGCCGTCTTTGGAGAAAGCCACCACCGACGGAGTTGTTCTCATACCCTCAGCGTTCGGGATTACTACGGGCTCGCCGCCTTCCATAACCGCTACGCAGGAGTTTGTCGTTCCAAGGTCGATACCTATGATTTTTCCCATATTGTTAACTCCTTTATTTCAGCATTAAAGCTCTTGTTTTTATTTATTTAAGCCTCCGCGCCCACTTTTACGGACGCCGGTCTTAACAGCTTGCCTTTCAACAGATAGCCGCGCAACACGACTTCCGTTACCTTGCCTTCCATTCCTTCGGCTTTTACGCGTTCCACCGCGCTCATAACCTTGGCGTCGAAGGGTTCGCCCTCCGCGTTTATCTCTTGAAGTCCGAAGCCTTCGAGCACGGATACGATTTGATTTTCCATCATATTGAAACCTGTGAGCGCGCTCTCGTCCGTCACGTACTTGCGGGCAAGCGCACAGTTATCGAGCACCGCAAGCAGCTTTTCCGCCACCGCCGACACGCCGATTTGTTTCATATCCTCCGCAATGGAAGCGTTTCGCTTTCTGTAATTGTCGAAGTCCGCTTGCAGGCGTTGCGTCAGTTGCCTGCACTCCGCCGCCTCCGCTATGG
Source organism: Christensenellales bacterium (assembly GCA_048394785.1). Taxonomy (GTDB): domain Bacteria; phylum Bacillota; class Clostridia; order Christensenellales; family CAG-917; genus DBFJGL01. Next base: position 40,725 of record DBFJGL010000055.1, read on the forward strand.
ACGCGCCGAGTTTTTCTTCGAGGCAGCCGATATATTCTTCGTCGGTCATCTCCTCTCTGTCGATAAGTTTTTCGTTATCCTGCTCCGCGTCTTCGACTGCAATTTGCTCCTTTATCTCGTCTTCTTTTGCGTTTTTGTTTTTACCTTTCATATTATTCGTCCTCACCGTCCTTTAACGCGTCCGCGGCTTTTTTATTGTCAATCACCGTAGAGAAAGTATGTTTCAGACAATCCAGCACTCCGATGACCTTCTTATAATCCATTCTTTCGGGACCTATGACGCCTGCCTGTCCCATCAGCTTGTCGCCGACCTTGTACGACGCGGTGATAATCGCGCACTTGTCCACGCCGCTGTCCTCTTTGCCGATTTTCACGGAAAACTCTATGCTTCCTTCTTCGTCGGCAATGAGTTCCTGCACGCTGTTCTTGTCGGAAATGACGGATAAAAACCGCTTTGCGTCCTCGACGTTGTTATATTCGGGATAATCCAGCATTTTCAACGCGCCCTCGACCACTACGTTATCGCCGTGCTCGGTGACGTAGGTCTTTATTATACCAAGCACCTCATCGAAAATATCCTTTATTCCCTTCAACTCCTCGTCGATTTCAAGCTCGACGTTCTCTATCTCGGAAAGCACTCTGCCGCCGAACACTCTGTTGAGTATTCCCGTCGCGGTGTCGATATACTCCTTGCGCATACCTGCGTCGACGTCGATTACGCTGTCGGTGAGCATTCCCTTATCGGTGACGATTATGACCAGCACCGCACCCTTTTTGAGAGGGACGAGCTTTACTTCCTCGATTACGGGACTATCCGCCGACTTGTCCACGAAAAACGAAGTGTAGTTGGTCACGTCAGATATGATTTTAGCCGCCTGCTTGGATATATCCTCCACGTCGCCGAGTTTCTTCATAAACACGGAACTTATAAACGCCGTTTCCGCGTCCGTCAGCATATTCGCACCGCCGTCCAGCGAGTCGACGTAAAGTCTGTACGCGGGTTTCAGCGGAATACGGCCGGCAGAGGTGTGCGGCTGTTCGAGATAACCGAGTGCCTCCAACGCGCTAAGCTCCGCCCTCACCGTCGCAGAACTTACTTCCGACAGATATTTCGTCTGTATGTCCGCGCTCGATACGGGCTGTCCCGTCGCGATGTACATATCCACCACGGCGTGCACTATGCGTTTTTTTCTTTCACTCAGTTCCTTACCCATAATCACCTCGGACTGCGCCTTGCGGAATTTGTTTAGCACTCATACCGCCCGACTGCTAACAATATATATCAAGTTTTGCCAACTTGTCAATACTTTTAGTCAATATTTTGAAAATATACGCATTTTTTTGAATTTGACAAATCCGCCGCGCCCAAACGCCCCGCTCAACCGCCCGAATAATATTGTCCTTTACTGCTATAAATAAAGATATAATATATAAC
>DBFJGL010000056.1:0-61740 GCA_048394785.1 Christensenellales bacterium
GTTATGAAAAATGCTAACGGCTATGCCGAAAGTTTTGCGGAACTTATCAAATGTCCGACCGTTACCAACAGCGGCGCGGAATATTTTGCCAAGTTCAGAGAGGTGCTTAAAAGGGAATTTCCTCTCGTTCACGAAAATTGCGAAATGACTGTTGTCAAGGGCGACGCAATCCTTTTCAAGTGGAAGGGAAAGGCGTCCTCGCGTCCCGTGGTGCTTATGGCGCATCAGGACGTCGTGCCCGCAGTCGGCGGCGATTGGAAATATGCTCCTTTCTCGGGAGAAATCGCGGACGGAAAAGTTTGGGGACGCGGAACTATGGACTGCAAAAATACGCTGTTCTGCACCATACAGGCGGTCGAAGAATTGATTGAGGAGGGGTTTGAACCCGAGCAGGATATATACCTCAGTTACAGCGACAACGAGGAAACGTCGGGCGGCGGCGCGCCTGCCGCGCGCGATTGGTTTATCGCAAACGGCGTCAAGCCCGCGGTCGCAATCGACGAGGGCGGCGCGATTGTGGAAAACGCTTTCCCCGGAATGACGAAGCCGTACGCAATGGTCGGTATCGTGGAAAAGGGATACGCCGACATCAAGTTTATTGCGAGAAGCAGCGGCGGTCACAGCTCGCAGCCGCCTAAGAATACGCCCATCGCGAGATTGTCCGCGTTTGTCAACAGATGCGAAAAACGCCCCGTTTTCAAGAAAAGAATTACGGGCGAAGTGCTTGAAATGTTCAAAGAACTGTCCAACGGTCTTACGGGCGCGCTCAGACTGTTTACGAAATATATCGACCTCACCTGCGGCATAGCGGCTAAGGTTATGCCCAAAATCACGCCCGTCGGCGGCGCGTTGTTCGGGACTACGATGACGTTTACGATGTCCGGCGGCGCGAGCGCACCCAACGTCATTCCCCAAGAGGCGTTTGTGGTTGCCAATTTGCGCTTCGCTCCCGGCGACGATAAGGACAAGTGCATCAAAAAGCTGGAAAAAATCGCGGCAAAGTACGACCTCGAAACGGAGGTTATGGAGGCGCGCAACGCAAGCCCCACCGTCGATACCGAAAGCGCGGATTATAAGTATTTCGTAAAGACGATGAGCGAAACTTTCCCCGAAATCGGAGTTGCGCCTTATCTCATTTTCGGAGGTACCGATTGCAGGACTATGCAGGAAATAACCAAGTGCGCTCTGCGCTGTACTCCTTGCAGACTCAGCCCTCAGCAGCTTGCGAGTATGCACGCCTCAAACGAAAATATCGACATAGCGTCGCTGGACGGCGGCGTGGCGTTTTTCAAGAACTACATCAAGGGCTATAAATAGCCTTACAGGGAGAGATTGATATGAGCATTTGGCACGACATTGACGCTTCGAGAATTACTCCGACCGATTTTTTCGCGGTCATCGAGATTTCAAAGGGCAGTAAGAATAAGTACGAGTTGGATAAGGAAACGGGCTGTCTTATGCTTGACAGGGTGCTGTACACCGCAACCCACTATCCGGCGAATTACGGGTTTATACCCCTGACTTATTCCGACGACAACGACCCGTTGGACGTTCTGGTACTCTGCTCCGAGCCCATCGTACCTATGACTATGGTGCGCTGTTACGCCATCGGCGTGGTTATGATGCAGGACAGCGGCAAGATGGATTATAAGATTATCGCCATTCCTTTTAAGGACCCGACTTGGAATATATACAAGGAAATAGAGGATTTGCCGCCCCATATTATGGACGAAATCTCCCACTTTTTCAGAGTGTATAAACAGCTCGAAGATAAGGATACGACGGTGTTCAAGGTAAAGGACAGAGCTTTTGCCGAGCTCATAATCAAGGATAATATCAAAGCTTACAAAGAAACTTTCGGTAAGGACAAAAACGGTAAGGATAAAAAATAGTTTTACTATGTTTGACGTAATTGTTATAGGCGGCGGCGTCGTTGGCGCCGCCGTCGCCGACCGACTGTCGAGATTGAAACTGTCGGTCGCTCTTTTGGAAAAAGGCGATGACGTCGCGGTGGGCGCAAGCCGCGCAAACAGCGGCATCGTTCACGCGGGGTACGACTGCGAACCGGGGACGCTCAAAGCGAAATTCAACGTCCGCGGAAATGAGCTTATGTGGGAGGACGCGCGGGAACTCGACGTGCCGTGCGTTAAGTGCGGCTCGTTGGTGGCGGCGGGCGCGGACGGTCTTTCCGCCCTTAAAGCGCTCAAAGTCAAGGCGGACAAAAACGGCGTAAACGCGCGCATTCTGGACAGAGCGCAAACGCTTGAAATCGAGCCCAACGTATCCGACAAAACCGAGTATTCGCTGTACGCTCCCGAAGGGGGCGTCGTTTCGCCCTATCAGCTGACAATAGCGTATGCGGACAGAGCCGTCCTGAACGGCGCGGCGGTCTGTACCGAAACGGAGGTCACGGATATAACGGACGCGGAGTTCGGGTATGAAATAAAAACTTCCAAGGGCGTTTTTGAAGCAAAGCTCGTCGTGAACTGCGCAGGCGCAAACGCCGCCGCAATCAACGATTTGGCAGGAGCGGAGCATTTTGAAACTCAGTTCAGACGCGGAGATTATTTCGTAATAGACAACGCCGAGCGGAAAAACGTGTCCGCCGTAATTTTCCCTCTGCCTACCGCGGCGGGAAAGGGCATTCTGATTGCGCCGACCGCAGACGGAAACGTAATTTACGGTCCGACGTCCGTGCCCGAGGCAACTTGCGACACCGCAACCCACGCGGCGGCGTTTGACGAAATAAGAAAAAACGTGCCTCTCAACTATTCGCGCGCGGCTTTCAACAAGATTATAAGAACGTACGCTGGCGTACGGGCGGTTGTGGGCGACGATTTTATCGTGCGTCCGTCCGCGCTTAAAAAGAATTTTATTATGGCTGCGGGTATTTGTTCGCCCGGGCTCACTTCCGCGCCTGCGATTGCGGAATATATAAGCGGGGAAGTGCAAAAAGCATTCGGCTGCGATTTTAAGGAGAATTATATAGTATCTCCCGAGCGCAAACCTCGTTTTTGCGAGCTCGACGCGAACGAAATCAACGCGCTCGCAAAAGAGGACGAAAGATGGGGGCGTATCGTATGCCGTTGCGAAAAGGTGACGGAGGCTGAAATCGTGGCGGCAATTCATTCGCCCGTGCCTGCCGTGACGGTGGACGCCGTCAAGCGCAGAGTGCGCGCCGGTATGGGCAGATGTCAGGGCGGTTTCTGCTCGGTCAGAGTTATGGAAATTCTGTCGCGCGAACTGTCGATTCCGCTGACGGAAGTCAGAAAGGGAGCCGTCGGCTCCGAAATTGCGGTGTGCGCGATAAAGGAGGTCGGGCGTGACTGATTTCGACGTAATTGTTATCGGAGGCGGACCTGCCGGTATGGCCGCCGCGCTTGCCGCAAGCGAGTCGGGTGCGTCCGTTTTGATTTTGGAGCGCGACGTAAGACTGGGCGGTATTCTCAACCAGTGCATTCACGCAGGGTTCGGTCTGCATTATTTCGGAGAGGAAATGACCGGTCCCGAGTATGCGGACAGATTTGCAAAACGCGTCGAGCAAAGCAAAATCACGGTGTCGCTTGAAAGTATGTGCCTCTATATAGGCGACGATTGCACGGTGGTTTACCTCTGCCCCGAAAAGGGTTCGGTTACCGTAAAAGGCGGCGCGGTGGTGCTGGCAATGGGGTGCCGCGAGCGTACGGCAGGCGCGATTTCTCTGCCCGGAAGCCGTCCGTCCGGCATTTATACCGCAGGTATGGCGCAGAAGCTCTGCAACGTAAAAGGTTATCTTGTGGGCAGACGCGTGGTCGTGCTCGGAAGCGGCGATATAGGTTTGATTATGGCGCGCAGAATGACTCTCGAAGGCGCAAAAGTTGAAGCCGTAATCGAGCTTATGCCTTATTCGAGCGGTCTTAAAAGAAATATTGTTCAGTGCCTCGACGACTTCGGTATTCCGCTTTATTACGCGCATACCGTGACGAGGGTGGAGGGCAGTCCGAGGCTCACCGCGCTGTATTACGCTCCCGTGGACGAGAACAGACGCCCCGACCTGAGCCGCGAAAAAAAGATCGAATGCGATACGCTGCTGCTGTCCGTGGGGCTTATCCCCGAAAACGATTTGCTTGCGGGAACCGCCGTAGAAATGAGCGGAGTGACGTCGGGAGCGGTTGTTGACGAGAACAGAATGACGAGCATTAAGGGCATTTTCTCCTGCGGAAACGTGCTTCACGTTCACGACCTTGTGGACAACGTGAGCAGAGAAGCGGAAATCGCGGGAGCGGCGGCTGCGGAATACGCTCTCGGAAAAGACGGCGAGCGCGCGGAAGGCAAGGAGTATTTCAACGTCGTCGCCAAGGACGGCGTGAGATATGCTCTGCCGCAGAAAATTTCGCGTACGGATAAGGAGATTAAGCTGTTTTTCAGAGTGGATAACGTCTATAAAGGAGCGCGTATCGTCGCAGAGTGCGCGGACAAAACGCTGTATTCCGCAAAACGTATGGTGCTTGCCCCCGGCGAGATGGAAAGCATAATAATAAAGGGTTCGGATATAGACGCGGACGTGACGCTGAGGTTGGTGAAATGAATACGATTTGCATAATGTGCCCTATGGGGTGTCCGTTGGAAATAGTCGAAAAGGACGGTCAGGTGATTGTGAGCGGCAACACCTGCAAGAGGGGTAAAGATTACGGCGTTGCCGAATATACCCGTCCTGTGCGCACGCTCACCTCGCTCGTGAAACGCGAGGGCGGAGGAGTGGCGTCCGTAAAGACAAGCGCGCCGTTTGATAAGTCAAGACTGCTCGACGCGGCGGAGGAACTCAAAAAATTCGTCGCGCCCAAAGACTGCAAAATAGGCGACGTCATCGTAAAAAACCTGCTCGGGTTGGGGACGGACGTCGTGGTCACGGGCAATCTCGGAGAGTGAGCGGTGCGGCGGACGAGGATATTTAACGTTCGCCACGTCTGTTTTTTCGCCCTGTCTTTGACGGCGGGAATTATAATTGCGGAGGCGATGAGCGCGTTGCCTTCGCTTTTTGTTTTGTGTCCGATGGGAGTGTGCGCCGCGGTTGCCGCGGTTGTAACCGCGTTTAAGAAAAGCAGAAAATTCTTTTATATTCCCGTTGCTGTCATTATAGGATTGATTTCGTTAACGGCATTTTATCATATTATTTCGGCATCTTCATCTCCCGATTACAGCGGTAAATTGCAGGCGGAAGTCGCAAGCGAAATCGTGATTGAAAACGATGACGCAACCTTTTATATAGATAATATAGTAATCGGCGGCGCGCGATATTCAGGACGGGCGAAGGTGCGCGCGCATCTTGGCGAAGCTCCGAGTTTCCGCGCAGGGGATATAATAGAGATTGACGGAAAACTGATAAATTACAACCGCGGGCCGTTTGACGGATATTACGCGTCCAAAGCGGCAAAAGGAGAGTACTATACCGTTTACGCGAGCGGCGTTCGCAAAATCGCGGACGGTGAGCCTTCATTTATCCTTAAAGTTCAGCTTAAAATAAAAAGTATGTTGTTCGAGAATACCGACGCGCACACCGCCGCAATTTGTCAGGCGTTGTTTTTGGGCGACAAAAGCATACTCGACGACGGACTTTACGACAATATAAAGGCTAGCGGACTTGCGCACGTTCTCGCGGTCAGCGGTCTGCACGTTTCGGCGTTGACGGCGGCTCTTTATTTTGTGCTCAAAAAACTGAAAGTCAACAAAAAAGCCGCGTTTGTGTTTGTCGGCGCGCTGAGTTTTTTATACGTTGCGCTGTGCTCGTTTTCGCCGTCTGCGCTGCGCGCGTTCATAATGTGCTCGGTGTTCGCTTTCGCGGACGCCGCCTCTTTCAAAAAGGACAATCTGAGCGCGCTGTCGCTTGCCGCGTCGCTGATAATGATATTCCGTCCCGTCGCGTTGATGGAGGCGGGCTTTTTATTGTCCGTATTTTCCGTGCTCGGCATATTCCTCTTTGCAAAGCCGATTAAAGAAGCGATTTTGAAACCTTTCGGCATAGCCGCGGAGGAGAATACGTTTATTATGCGCTATTCGGCGACAGCCATTATTCCCGCGGGCGCGACCGGCGGTGCGTATTCGTCCGGTTGCCCGAGCGGCGGAAAGGCGGAGGACGCGCTCGGAGCGAACGCATACGGGAAAAAGGAGCAATACGGACGGTACGGCGGTGTTTTCGACTCGGCGGCGGCAGATAATAATCGCGCAAAAGACGGGCGCATATCGCTCAAAGATAAAATCGGGCGCGGCAGAATAGCGGTAAAAATTTTATCGGGAGCGGCTGAGGGAGGCGCGGTTGCGCTTGCCGCGAATATTGCAACGTATCCGCTGACGGCATATTTTTTTCAAAGCATTCCCGTATTGTTTTTGTTGTCGAGCGTGGTCGTGCTTCCTTACATAATAGCCGTGTACGGCGTGCTCGCAGTGCTCGTTCTGTTTTCGCTGATAACGACTCTCGGCGGCGCGTTGAAAATTATGGATTTTCTGATATTTCCGTTTAAGGCTTATACCTCGGCGATAGGAAATTTATCATTTGCCGCGTTGCCCGTAAGCGCGTCGGTAGTGGGAATAGTAACTTACGCAGCGTGTATGCTGATTGCTTCGAGATTTGTGTTTTTGCAAAAGCGCACCAAAATCGCGCTTGTCGCGTCCCTTGCCGCGTGCGGCGCCGTCGGCAGCCTGCTTATAACGCTTTTGTGACTGCTGCCGCATAAAGCGGAAGGCGCAAAATGAGATATGAGAAGAAGTCGTCTTAAATATTTATTTAAGGTATTGAAAATTCCTGCGCTATGTGATAAAATCGAAAAGGATACATATATAATTATATATCGATATTGTATCCGAATTGCGCTGCGAGGTATTTTATGGGAATTTTTACAGGAGTTCAGGGCGGTCTTATTATTGCCGCGTTGGTATTGGCTGTGCTTGCCGGCATAGCGGTTTTGGTCATTACGTTGATTTACGGCAAAAAACATAAAGACGACAGAACGGAGAATATTTCGCCGGTCGTTGCGCCGCAGTCGGCAGACGGCGAACTTAAAGAAGAAGTTGCCGCCGACGTCGCAGAGGAAGCTGCCGCGCCCGTCGAGGAAGCCGTCGAACAGGTTGCGGAAGAACCTGCTCCCGAACCGGAACCCGTTATAGTTCCCGAACCGGCCGCAGAACCCGAACCCGTCGCCGAGCCCGAGCCGATTGTCGAGCCCGAACCCGTGGAGGAAGAGGTCCAAAAGAAACCGGTCAAACCCAAGAAGTCCAAGAAGGTCGTAAAGAAGAAAGAGGACGATTGGTCCAACTACGACGGCGATTACGAGGGTTATTACTATGACCCCGAAGACGGCTGTTATTACGAGGGCGAAGCTCCCGAGGAGCTCAGAGATAAGATTGCCGCTCATCGCGCAAAGCTCGAAGAAGAGGAGAAAAAGACGGGCAAAAAGATTATCATTCAGAAAATCAAACCTCCGTTTGCGACTCTCGATACTCCCAAGCACCCCAGACAAAAGCCCGCCGCGGTGGACGGTTTTGACGAAGCCGTTATATACGGCAAGTTTGTTATCGAACACGTCGGCGACGAATATTTCTACACCCTTTACAATAACAAGGAAGTTCCGCTTTATCTCAGCGGCAACTACTCTACGTTGGAGTATTGCGAGAGAGCGGTAAAGCGATTCAAGACGCACGTTCTCGTGGGCGCGTTCCACATCGACGAGGAGGACGGAAAATTCCGCTTTATCCTTTCGAGAAAGAGCTATTCGCATAAGGGTGATTTGCACGATACCCGTTTCGAGGCGGAAAAGCAGTTGGATGAAGCAAAGAGCTTTGCGACTACGGATATAATCAGAATTCAGTAACGGTATATAAGTACATATCGGGAAAACGGAGGTTTGCGCCTCCGTTTTCGTTTGGAGAGAATATACGCGCAATACGTTTATAAGGAATGTTTATATAACATAAATGCGCGATATTCATTCGGGCATACCGCGCGTATTGCGCGTTATTCTTGCACGGTGTTTACTCAAATAATCTTGTAACGGTTAATACAACGGTTCAAATGCACAATCGCCGCAAAGTTTTTATGACGGCATAATTAAAATTTTAGGCTTTTATTGTCATATTGCGTATGCTTGCTCCATATATTTTAGCAAACCGAAATGGAGGACAGTATGGAGAAATTCGATTTATATCGGGATATTGCTACGCGTACGGGAGGCGACGTGTACGTCGGGGTTGTCGGACCTGTGAGAACGGGTAAGTCTACGCTGATAAAACAGTTTATGCAACAGCTGATGCTGGACGGCATAAACAACGATGACGCGCGCAGTCGGGCGGTGGATGAAATGCCGCAGTCCGCCGACGGCAAAACCATTATGACTACTCAGCCCAAGTTTGTGCCCAACGAGGCGGTAAGAGTGACGCTAAGCGACAATCTCGCCGTGAATATGCGGCTTATCGATTGCGTCGGTTATATGGTGGACGGCGCGATGGGCGGAGAAGAAGACGGCAGGGACAGAATGGTGACGACGCCTTGGTCTGAGGAGGAAATCCCGTTCAGACAAGCGGCGGAAATAGGCACGGATAAAGTCATAAGAGAACACAGTACCATCGCCGTTGCGGTGACTACCGACGGGAGTTTTACCGATATACCGCGCGCGGACTACGCCGAGGCGGAGGAGAGAGTGATAAACGAACTGAAAGCTTGCGGCAAGCCTTTTGCCGTGGTGCTCAACACCGTGAATCCAAACTCCGAAAACGCGTGCAAAATCAAAGCCGAACTCGAAGAAAAGTACGGCGTGGGCGTTATCTGCAAAAACGCCGTCAATATGACCGAACAGGATATTGCCGAAATTTTGGAGGTAATTCTGTTGGAGTTCAGCGTAAAACTCATAGATTTCGAACTGCCGCGTTGGGTGCAGGCACTCGATAAAGACAGCGAAGTCGTGGAGGAAATTATAGGCATTGTATCCGCTATGGGAGAGGATATAGCCAAAATGAAGGACTATGAAAAAATCGACGGATATTTTGAAAAGTCCAAGTTCTGGCGGCTGCCCGAAAAGGTGGAACTCGACGCGGGGCGCGGCAGAGTCGCGGTCAAAGTAAGCCCGCAGGCAGGCGTGTTCTTCTCGGTGCTGAGCGCAGAGTGCGGTATGGAGATGTCCGACGATTTCGAGCTTCTCAAAAATATGAAAGAGCTGTGCCGCGGCAGACAAAAGACGGCTAAGCTTCTTGCGGCTATGGAGCAGGTAGACAGTCTCGGTTACGGCATAGTGCAGCCGACAATGGAAGAAATGGAGCTTAAAGAACCCGAACTGATACGTCAGGGACAGCAATACGGCGTCCGTATCAAGGCGAGCGCACCGAGTTTGCACATTATGCGCGTGGACGTCGAAACGGAGGTAAGTCCCATTGTAGGCAGCGAACAGCAGAGCGAGGAAATGGTCAACAATATGCTTGCCGATTTCGCGGATAACAAGCAGGCAATTTGGGACACGAATATATTCGGGCGCACGCTCAGCTCGCTCATCGCCGACGGCATAAACGCAAAACTCAACAACGTGCCTTCTGAGGCGGAAAGCAAGCTGAGGAAAACTTTGGGGCGCATAGTCAACGAGGGCAAGGGCGGAGTTATCTGTATCCTCCTATAAACACCGTTTGCAAAAGAAAGCCCGCGAAGGCAGCCGCATTGCGGCTGCCTGTCCGCAAATGTAGGTAAAATTTTGAATTAAACTAACATCGTTTTGCGGTAAGAGAGCGTTTATCCTGCGAATTTTCATAAAGTGCGCCCATTTTTTATATAAACGGCGCGAATATGAAAAGTTTGTGTTATTATTATAAATAATACTATACGCCTCGGGCGCAAGGAGAACGTATGAAAGCTATCGTTTCGGTAATCGGCAAGGACAGAACGGGTATTATCGCCAAGGTCGCCGGCGCACTCTATGAGATGAACGTCAACGTGGAGGATATTTCGCAGACCATTTTGCAGGACTGTTTCACTATGATTATGATGATTAAGCTCCCCGAGGGCTGTACCGTGGACGCCGTGGACGGCGGTTTGCAGAAGGTCGCGGCGGAAATGGGCGTCGAAATTAACGTCAGACACGAAGATATTTTCAATTCTATGCACAGAATTTGAGGTAACCATGCTTAATAATTACGAGATTCTCGAAACAATCAGGATGATTAAGGAGCAAAACCTCGACATCCGTACCATAACGATGCACCTCAGTCTGTTCGACTGCATTTCCGACGATGCGGACGTCACCGCCGAGAAGGTGTATAAAAAGCTTATCGACCGCGCAGGACGCATAAAAGAGGTTGCGGACGGTATTCAGAGCAAATACGGCATTCCCATCGTAAACAAACGCCTGAGCGTAAGTCCCGTAAGTCTTATCGGCGCGGCAAGCGGCGGCTACGTCAAAATAGCAAAGATGATGGATAAGGCGGCGCACGAGGTCGGGGTCGATTTCATAGGCGGTTATACCGCGCTTGTGCAGAAGGCGATGACCAAAGAGGAAAGGGATTTTATCGATACCATTCCCGAGGTGCTTGCCTCTACCGAGCGCGTTTGCGCGTCCGTAAACGTGGGTTCCACTCGCGCGGGCATAAATATGGACGCGGTCGGCGTTATGGGCGAGATTATCAAGCGTACCGCAAAACTCACTGCGTCGAGCGGCAGTATAGGCTGTGCCAAGCTGGTGGTTTTTGCGAATGCTGTGGAAGACAATCCGTTTATGGCAGGTTCGTTCAACGGAGTGAGCGAGGGCGACGCGATTATAAACGTAGGAATTTCGGGACCGGGAACGGTAAAAGCCGCGCTTGAAAATCACCGAGACGCGGACTGCGGAAAAATGTCCGAAGTCATCAAAAACACCGCTTTCAAAATTACGCGTATCGGCGAGTTGGTCGGACGCGAGGCGGCGGCTATGCTCGGTTGCGAGTTCGGAATAGTGGACCTTTCGCTTGCGCCCACTCCGAAGCGCGGCGACAGCGTTGCGGAAGTTTTGGAGGAGATGGGTTTGAGCGTTGTGGGCACTCACGGCACGACAGCCTGTCTTGCTATGCTCAACGACGCGGTCAAAAAGGGCGGCACGATGGCAAGCAGTCATATAGGCGGACTGTCGGGCGCGTTTATCCCCGTCAGCGAGGATATAGGTATGATCGAGGCGGTAAAGAGCGGCGCGCTGTCGCTGGATAAACTCGAAGCTATGACGTCCGTTTGCAGCGTGGGACTCGATATGATTGCCGTGTCTGGCGATACGTCCGCCGCAACGATTTCCGCTATGATTGCGGACGAGGCGGCAATCGGTATGATAAACGGCAAAACAACAGCCGTCAGAGTTATACCCGTTTACGGCAAGACGGAAGGGTTTGTGGACTTCGGCGGTTTGCTCGGGTTTGCGCCCATAATGCAGACGGGTGAGGGCAATGCCGAAATATTTATCGGACGCGGAGGCAGAATACCCGCTCCCATTCACAGCTATAAGAACTGAGCGGAAAGCTTTTTATAAAATAAGCGGAGCAGAATTATTACCGATTATCCGTTTCGGTATAAAGCGTTTTATAGGCGACGTATAAGCGCGCCGCGTGCCGAGCGAACACTGAATACCGTGTGCCGTGAAGCCTTGAACGGTGCGCGCGGATAAAATGCATAAGTTGCTTAAATAGGCGGTTCAGTTTATAAAAATGACGTTTAATCGCCTCTTTCGGTTGTCAGATCGACTCGGGAGAGGCTTTTTTGTTTTGCGGATTAGGCGTAATCGCGTCGAGAGTAAATACTATTATTATTAAAAGTCCTATCATTGCCGCGACCGCTGCGGGCAGGGCTTCGAGCGAAGTGTTGTCCATTATTACGCCGGTCAGAGGGGAGAGAGAAAGCATACCTATGCACGCCGACGATACCTGATAGCCTACTACCTTTTTGGACGTTTCGATGTCAAAACGAGATTTTGTTTCGTGCATAAGGCAGGGATATACGGGAGCAAAACCTAAACCTATCATAGTTACCGCTACGTATGTCGCGGCTACGTTTTTGATAAACAGCAGTCCGCAACCCGTCATTGCCGCAATAAGTCCGATGGCGACGCAGCGGCGGTTGCCGAGTTTGTTGGAGAACAGTCCCGTTATTATTCGGCCTGCCATAATCGCGCCGAAGTATACGGATACGCACGTGCCGCCCGTCGACGTGTCGTAACCTCTGCCGTCTATGAGCATACTGTTAAGCCAATTTCCTATGGATACTTCCGCGCCGCAGTACACGAAAAACGAGAGAATGCAAAGCGTTATCGCGGCATATTTGCGTTTTGCCGCGCCGCCGCCGTCTTCCGCTACGGGCGGGGGGAGTTTTTTCGGGGCGTAAGGCTTGTTCCATATCGTGCAGGTTATAAGCAAAATCGCGGCGAATACGAGCTGTATGCCCGCAAGTATACGAAATCCCGTGCGCCAGGAGCCGTCCAGGTTCAGGGCGAGCGTTACGAGCAGAGGTCCCGCCATTGCGCCGAGCCCCCAGGCGGCGTGCACCCAATTCATAACCGACGAGCGATAGTGCTCCGAAACGTAATTGTTTATGGATACGTCCACGCCGCCGCCGGATATGCCGAGGGGAATTGCGAGGGCGCATATCAGATAATAATTGTCGGAAAAGGATACGGCGAGTATGCTTCCTCCCGTAAGAAATGAGCACGCGGCGAGGAGTACGCCGACGTTCGCCCGCTTCGATATTCTCGGCATTATCGCGGCGGACAGCGCGGAGAATACCGTCAGGATTATCGTAAAAATTCCCGCGACGGATAACGATATGCCGAGTTCCGCGCGAATAAACGGCAACGCCGTACCGTATGCGCTGTCGGGCAGTCCGAGGGTGATGTAAGACATAAAAATCAATATTATGAATACTGCCGCCATATCGTAATCCGTAAAGTTAAACCGCCTTGGGGCGGTTTTTAAGATATATTCTTTGTTCTATCCGACGTCAAAATATCAAGGAACGGCGGATAAGACGTTTTGTGAGCGCAAGCGCAATTTCAACCGCGCGAGCATATCGCTCGGCGTGACATTAGGCGCGATAAATTGAATTCTGCCGTGCAGATATAACCCGCACGTACGTTACGCTTAAAATTCAGTTATCGCCGCCGACGGTGTTTGCGCCGCCGCAGTACGGGCATATCGCAACGTCGCCTTTATAGGTAAAGCTCGCTCCGCAATATTTGCAGTTTGCCGCGTTTTCTCTGTCGGCATATGCGACTTTTTTGTTCAGCTCCACGCCGTTTTCCGTGCGGATATAACCCACGAGATAGCATTTATCGAAACAGACGTCAAGTTGTCTTTTTATGTTTTTTTCCGATTTGGACAGCTGTTTTGACAACTCGGCTATGCTGTAACAATGCTCGTTTTCAATGGCGAACACTATGCGGCGCAGAGTGTTGATTTCCGAAAATCTCGTCCAGGCAATGGGTGCGCCGTAAAATCCTGCGACTATGCACGCGATGCCTATGCCGAGCAACGCCCAGATTTGTTTTACGCCGCCGACTGCCGTAAGCGGAATGCCCAATATCAGCAACACGGAGAGCACAACAGCCGTTATGCGCGCTTTTTTAACTGCTTTCATTAAATTTTCCATACTTATATTGTATTTTCAAAGCGCACTTTTGTAAAGGCATTTAATAAAGATTATTCAAAGCTTAGCATATGTACGCATACGCGCGCGAAAATGCGCGAAAAATGCCCGTCTGCGGTGCGTCGATAGGGGAAGCGGTTTAGAATAACGTTGCAGACAACTGCGATAAGTGGTAATATTAAGATATTCGATTGTGGAAATGTCCGGTATAAAATGCCGTGAGCGCGAATGAGTACATAATGAGGCGAGTATGAAAAGCAGAAACGATATTATCGAATACGTGAGAAAACATTACGGCGTCGACGCCGAATATTTGTTTGCGAAAAACCCCGATACCGCGGTGTTTCGGCACGTCGGAAGCAAAAAGTGGTTCGGTGTGCTGCTGCCTGTCGGCGCGGATAAGCTCGGTATAGGTTCGGCAGACGCAGTATATGATTTGCTGTTGCTTAAAAGCGAGCCTGCGCTCATATCCATTTTACTTTCGCAAGACGGAGTTTTGCCTGCGTACCATATGAATAAGACGCATTGGGTTTCCGTAATTATCGGCGGAGCATTTCCCGACGACGAAACTTATAAGCTGCTTGATCTGAGTTATGAACTGACAATACAAAAACCGAAAAAGAAAAAGTAAAACGCGTTTCGTGTCCAAAAACCAATAAATTATTGCAAATTACAGGGTTTTAGGTGCAGGTATGACTGAATTGATTGAGTATAAAACACGAATTGAATACTAAAATTAGGTATGCGTTTCGTGCATATCGCCTTTTAGACTGCTTTTGCGTCTTATAAAAGCAATATTGTGTTCCGAGACAATGTGACGGGAAGATGCTGACAACCGATACGGATAATAAGACGGTAGTCTATAAACTTCATAGACTTTCATTTATGGCTTCGGAGATAAAAGAAGAAACTCCCAACATTTCGGGAGTTTCGGTTATGGAGCTGATAACCGGACTTGAACCGGTGACCTCTTCCTTACCAATCTCGAACCCTACTTTTTTCCTAAGATGTGCCCTATACGATTACAGACTGTCAAAACCACAATATATTGTGCTTTTGACGGTCTTTTTTGCTTATCAGACACAATGGAAAAATATTTGCAGACTTTTTGGAAAGTCAATCGTCTGCAATTGTCTGCAATTATAGCGATTTAGGCAGAAATAGAGCGTATTAGAGCGTTAAAATTCTGCGTTTCTTTCGTAATGTATAATTATTCATTTCTGTCACGTTGCCTACCCAAGGACAAATGCACGAATTTCTGCACGTTTATTAGAATATCGGTTAGAACAAGAGAGGTTAGAATGATTGATAACGATTTTTGATTATTCTGTCTTTAAGATTTCGGATACGTATTTCTTTGTTGCGGCGAGACAGTGATAAACCGTTAAAAGTTGATTTTAAGAGTCGCAGTCTTGACATTTTCTGCTTTTTTATGCTATAATATGCTTGAAAATGAAATGAACACAGCGAGGACTTTATGATGACATTTGCGCAAAAGGTTAAATTCGTAAGAGCAAAAAAACAATTAAGTCAGGACGAGTTGGCTTCGGCAATCGGAGTATCCTACTCCACCGTCAGCCGCTGGGAGCGAGAAGACAGAACGCCGCAAATGAAGTCAATCGGTAAATTGATTGCTTATTGCGAAAAAAACGGGATTGACATTATCGGCGATGAATCGGGTGCTTTTGCAAGCAGCGAAAAATACGGAAACGGCTTGGGAGATTAAACTATGCGAAAATTACGTTTCTATGCAATCTTGTGCATTGCCGCGGCGATGTTTTTTGCAACGGCGTTCATTCCCGTCAATCAGAGTTTCGCCGCCGAGGCAACTCAACCGAGTATCGTAACGACATCGGAAGGACTGTCTCTGGCGTTGTCGAAAGCCAAATCAGGCGAAACAATCTACGTCGGGGATATCGACTTTGAAGTCAAAGGAACCAACACCAATCCCATCGAGCGCAAAACGGTGATCACGGGCGTGAGAATCGTAAATGGCAAGTCGGACGGAACGAAAGCTGTATTTACGGGCGGCAGTTTTAATCTGATCGGCGACAACCGTTCGGGCATTACCACGGAGTTCGTTTTTGAGGGAATCCGTTTTGACGGCGGCATTGATACGTCGGTTCTTACCCATTCCGACTGGGAACTTCCGACAAACAGTCAAGGCGAAACTCTTTTGGATCAGCCGTCGAAAGCGCAATACGCAATACGCATGGAAAGAAACGTCAAGGCGACTTTCCGAAACTGTGATTTTGAAAATTATATGTTTAATGCGGGCGGAGCAATCCGTGCCGATTATTCCGACGGCTCCAACAGTCTGGAACTAAACCTATACGACTGCAATTTTGCAAAAAACGCGGCCTTTACCTGCGGCGGTGCTGTCGCCCTTTGGGGTGCCTACGGCACGGGCAACAACGTTTCCTTTCTTGCCGACGGCTGTCGGTTTGAGGGTAACTTTTGCGGTGGTGCTACTAAAATAACGGAAGACGGCGCTTCGAATTATATCCAAACGTCCTATGGCGGGGCGATATACTCCAAACACGTATCCGTTGAACTGCGCAATACCGTTTTAATCGGCAACACGGCCAATCACGAATATGCGAACGCGCCTGCCCTGTCGGGCAACTACGGCAAAACCGACGTAAGTTCGGGCGGCGGCATATACTGTTACTTTGCGCCGCTGACGATGAAAAACTGCGTTGTGACGGAAAATAAGGCGTCTACCGGCGGCGGCATAAAGCTCAAACTGTCCTCGGCGGTTATCGACGGTTGCGTCGTTGCGAACAATCGCGCACAAACTTTGGCGGAAAAGCCGAATTCCAAAAACGGTCTTAGCAGCGCTATGGGATTGGGCGGAGGAATTTATATCAATTACGACAACAGCGTGTATGCTATAAAACTTATGAATACCAGCATATACGGCAATTATGCGCAGAACGCTTTGGGCGCAATAGGCGTACCTACTAACCCGAAAGAAAGGCTCGATTTGCGCTTCTTGTTTTGCACAGTGGAAAACAACACTTGCGAAACGGCACGGGAGGAGTATGAACACACCGATAATAACAACTGGTTATGGTACTGTCAGCCCGGTGACTTCTGGGAACTTGACTGTGTAAAAAAGGTGGGTTGTGCGATTGCCGATGCGGAATACCCGAGGGAGCCGGTCGTACAAACTCCGTCCGAAGACAACGGTTACAACAGCTTTTACGTTGCCGCCGTTTTTGATTCGACGGAGCCTAAGCACCTGTCTCCTACCGATTTTTCCGTGCCGACGGAATACGTGTCTACCGTTTGCGGCGGCGAATTTTCCCGTATCGAGGGTGCGTTTTACGTCGGCGACAATTACCGCGAATCCTTGCCTGTCGAACTGGACGGGAACGGAGTTGCCGTTGAATACGACTTGACTTACGGCACAGCCGAATTGCCTGTTCCCGTGCGCAACGGATATATTTTCGAAGGCTGGGTAACGGAAAAGGGAGAAACCGTCGATCCCGACCAAACGCTTTTTGCCTACGGCGAAACCCTTACGTTGTACGCAAAATGGACGGCGAGGCAGTTTCCCGTTCTCTTTATCGTGGGCGGAGCTGAGGAAACGCGCACGCAAACCTACGACACGGCGTGGAATGTGCCGGATGCGCAAAAGAACGGTTACAAATTTTTAGGCTGGTACAATGCGGAAAGCGGCGGCGAGAAAGTCGATACGGCGTCCGCGTTTGCCTATGACGAAACGCTGACGCTTTACGCGCGATTCGAGAAGAAATCTCCGTTACTCGCGGTTGTGCTGTCGGTGAGCGGCGCGATAATCTTGATAGCAGGTAGCACTGTTGCCGTTGCATTGATTATGCGTCGCAAAAAAGCGGCGGTCGCAGCAGGAGTAACGCAAGCGCCTGCACCACCTGACAAACCGACGCCGGATACAAGCGCGCTGTCCCCCAGAGAGCGGGAAGTATTGGATTTGCTGCTGTCCGGCAAGCGTCGGAGCGAGATAAGCGAAATCCTCTATGTGGGAGAGGAAACGGTAAAATCCCACATTAAAAATATTTACGCGAAACTGGAAGTAAAAAGTATTCACGAGCTTTTTTCAAAGTTTAATTAAACGATTTTCTTACATACAACAGTCTCAGCCCGACCGGCACGGTCGGGCTTTTATTATGCCTTGCGCCTAAAATAAAGATGTCTTGTTCAAAATCCCCCGAAATATCCCCCTGATGGGGGATGTACAAAAGCAAACCGTACCATTAAAATATAAATAACAAATGCAAGTATTCAGTCCAAAGTACAGTTGCAAAATAGAAACCAACCGGAGGTAAAAAATGAAAGGAAAAATCAGACTGGTCGGCATATTGCTGCTTACCGTAATTCTCGCGGTAACACTTGCCGCCTGCAACGGCGGCAATGACGACAATGGCAACACTCCCAAAGCCCCTACGCAAAGCGATTGGTCGGCGGTGGGAATCGACGGCGGCTTTTCCGCCGAGGTTAAAGGCAATCTCGTCACTAATTTGGCGGTTGAAGGCGAAATTCAGATGAAGTGGACGGATTCGGACGAAACCAGCCTCGACAACACCATTGCTTGGTTGAAATCCAAGGGTTTTTCGTCCTACGGCGGCGCAACCGCGACAAAGGAGTCGTTGCAGGACGGCGCATTGCTATCATACACGGCGGAAAAATCGGTTTCCGCAGTCGCGCAATCGGCAAAAGCCGTTGCTTTCGCCGCCGCGGCAAGCGCGGGAAATACCGTCGTGGCGGAAACGCTTTACGTCGCGCGCGACGTTTCGCTTATGGGTATGAGCTACAAGGCGGGCGAGCTGTATCTGTCAGTAGCTCCCGAAAATAGCGGAAGCACGCCTGCGCCCGGTCCGAGTACGGAATGGCCGGCGCAGACCATCGCTTCGATCATAGGCGACGGCGTACCCGTTTATACCGGCGCGGCGTCTTCTGTTACAACACAGTCTAACACGCTTGTTAAGCCCACCGTTACGGTCACGGTAGCGGGTGCAACCAACGCCGATTACGTCGCATACAGGACGGCGTTAACACAGTCGGGATTCAGCGACACGCCCGACGGGTTTGTCAAAACGAAAACCAACGGCGACGTTATCACGGTAATTGTAACGGATATGACGACAAACGGCGGTATGATTTTGATAACCGTGACGCTGGAAAAGAACAGCGGAGCGCTTACAGAATATCCGTCCAACAGACTTACGGCGTTTAACGGCGCCAATCTCCCCGCGTATTCGGGTGGCACGAGTTTTGACTGCGAAGATATTCTGGCGACGTATTCCGCGGCAATGAAAACGGGAATAGAGCAAGAAATTGCGAAATTGGAAGCCTTGGGCGCGAACCTTACCGCCGAACAGCGAACTCAGCTTGCGGAATATAAGGAAAAACTTAAACTTATCGACAATATGCGTGCGTTTACGGTCACCGTCTACGGCACGACGGACGGCGAACGCAGCGCGTTTTGCGAAAGACTGACCGCAAACGAGTTTACCCTTAACGGCGGAACGTACGTCAAGGACTTTTCCAATCCGAATCAATATCACGCGCAGGTTGACGTAGGCGACGTAGAAAACGGAAAACTTTTACTTACTCTTATCCGTATGCCGGCGGGGCTTTTGGACGACGAAGGCGGCGATCCCGTAAATCCGCCCGTAACGGACGAGTTGACCTTTGCGGATTTGCCGACGAATATAAAAATAACTTTTGAGTATTTGGTCAACGGAACAAAGTTTACAGAAAGCACGGCTACTAAAATCGGTGATAATTGGCTGATAGAAAGCGCTTCGTACGGTACTACAGTAAAAAGTTATCTTAAAAAGTCGGGCAACGTGTGGACGGAATACGCCGAGGCAAGCGGCGCGTGGACGGCGGGCAGCTCCTATACGGCGCTTTCCGACCACGACGTTTTGGACGTGCTGACGTTTATTTTTAATAACGACGTAACCGGCTTTACCAAAGGACAGCAAATAACCATTGCGGGGCAAGCTTGCGACGTCTATACGAAAACGAACGACAGCTTAGCCTCATACGGAATAACGACCGTCGATACCTTGTACGTAAACGCGGACGGCTTTGTTTTGTACAACGACCATTCGAGCAATCAACAAGGACAAACCACAACACAAACCTATCAAATCACCTTGTGGGACACGACCGTTACGTCTTTCGGTGATATAACGCTGCCGTAATCGAGGAGAAAATTATGGGAATATTCAATAAAATCACCAAGGGTATCACGCGCGGAGTAGGAAACGCGGTGTCAAACGCAGTACAGCGAAAAACTACGGAAGCCCTGACGCCGCAGGTCGACAAACTGGCGGATAAAATCGTCAAGACAAATCCGCAATCCTCGACGAACGAAGGGCAAGCCGCGCAAAGCTCCGACCTTGCTGCGGCAACGGCGAGGCTCGCGGGCGCATACTCGGGCGCCGTGCAAAACTACGCAACCGAGGCGGCAAAGAATATCAAGGTCTGCCCCTCCTGCGGCAAGCCGACGAGCGCGGATAAAAAATTTTGTCCCGAGTGCGGCGCGGAAATGCCCCAAACCACGCTCGCGGACTGTGCGGTATGTCCCGCTTGCGGCAAGCAAAACGGCATAGGCGAAAAATTCTGCTCGGACTGCGGTACGAAGCTGCCCGCAGCAATCGAAGAAGATCGCCAAAGCGCGCAAGCCGACGAGAATACTATGGCGCGGTGGGACGAGTTTTTGTCCGCATATCCCAAATGGAATTGCGGCGGCAGCGGCTACAATCTCGAACGCTTCGACGGCGACCGCTATATGTTCGCCGCACGGTTTGCCGATTTCGACGCAGCAAAGCGGGCGGTAGAGCAATACCGCGCAAGTCTGCGGCAAAGCGGCTTTGCGCCCGCGGGGCAGTACCCGAGCGAGGAGCATCTTTACAAAAAGACGGACGGCGGTTGTTTTCACGTAGATACCGAGCATTGCTTCGAGGGCGATTCCGATTGCCCTACCGTCTATTTCAATACGGAAGAACCATACGGCGGCTTCGATTACAAAAAAGAAGAACCGAAAAAGAAAAAAGGCTTTTTCGATTTATTCGGTTAATATAAAGGAGAAATTTCTATGAAAAAGACGTTTATTATCATTTTAGCAGTGCTGACTATGTTTTCGATATGCTTACTTTCCGCTTGTGATTCGTCGGGCAACGAAAACGGAAACGGCGGCAGCGGCGGAGGCGGCGGGGGCGGCGGAGAAACGACTACCGGGTACACTCTCCCTACCAACGTAAAGGTCGTTTATGTCGATAACGATACAATCGGCTTCGACGAAACTGTTACGGCTTACAAAATCGGGGATACATACGCGGCGTCCACGGTTACCGCCAACGGTACTGAGAGCGTATATTTCAAAAAGCAGGGAGATACTTGGAAATATTATAAAAACTCCGGTTGGGGCTGGGAGATCGAAGAAGAATCCTGCAACCGCAAGTCCGCCGAAATACTTACCTTCGGCTATATAGTTATAGACTCATTGAAGTCATCGGCGGAAAAAGCGGGCGCCGAACAGATTGCGGGTATATCTACCGAAAAATATTCCTCTCAATACTCCACTTACGAGGAGCATTGGTGGGTAGCCGACGGGCTTATTATTAAGTATCACTACCAATCCAACGCCGTAACGCCCCATATTCAATTACGGGAAATCAGGTCATGGGATACCTCGGTAACGGCAATGGGCAATGATGCGGACGTTCCCGGACTTCTTGCGGGAGAAGAAGGCACCCCGCCTACAAAGGACGCGGTATTGCCTCAGAACGTAAAAGCCGAATGTACCACCGTTTCGGGCTCTACCACAACGAATAAACTTACCGTAAAAATCGGCAACGATTATTATTACAAAACAACAAGAACGTATGTAGACAGCACAACGCAGGAAACGAATACCAGCGTAGACGAACGTTTTTACCGTTACAATTCCGCAGAGGAAAATTGGACGTCTTATTGGAAGAGATCGGACGGGAGCTGGGCGAGTTCGGAAGATCCTATCGAATATAAAGAGGACATTGAAAGCAATGCGTTCAATTCGTATCTAACCGACGGTTACGAAGGCGAGTTTGTAGAAACCGTTACGATTGCCGACGTGAGCGTACGGCATTTCAAAAAGGAGTCCCAAATGGACTTCGGAAGGGGCGATTATTGGGTAACCGACGGCGGATTGGTGCTAAAATACGAATCGGGTTCGGGAACGTACGTATACACGTATTCGGTTTGGGACACTTCGGTCACAAGTTTTGCCGGTATCAACCTGCCGGAATAAGGAGATAACAAATGAAAAACAAAATTTTATCAAATTTATCGTACGTGTTCTGCGCAGGACTGGGGTTATTGAATTTTATTCTGCTGGCAATCCCCTACGTCGCGTCCTTTTATAAATACGACTACGGCGAATGGGGCGGCAAAGGCTCGAACTCGGCGGGCATTTCCGGCTACAAGGTTATGAGCCTTTGGGAGGGCGGCTTCGGCGGCATTATGAGCGCAATCTTCCAGATTTTTATTCTGATTTTAGGAATTGCACTGCTTGCCTACGGCGTTATGGGACTCTTAAAGGCATTCGGCGTGTTTGAAAAGTTCCCCGACAAACTCGGGAAATTCGAAACGAAGAAGCTCGGAGAATACGGACTGTTCGCTTATGCGGGACTGAACGTACTGCTTTTGATATTCCTGATTATTTTGTGCGCAACCAATACGCGTAGCGAAAGCGAAATGGGTATTTCCGGTTCCGCCGGAATACGGTTTAGCGCAGGAATTTTTATTACTCTGATTTTTGCCGTAGGCTCCGTCGTCGCAATGAAATTTCTGCAAAAGAAGTTTCCCGCAAACGCGGATAACGGGCCGCAAATTTCTTATCTATGCGAAAATTGCGGCAAAAAGGCAAAAAAGACGGTCAAATTCTGTCCCGAATGCGGAGGAAAGGTCGTCGAAAAACAAACGGACTTACAGGAGGATACTACTCCGCCCGATAGTGAAAATTAAAACGGAGGGAAATGAAAATGAAATCGGTTTTTTCAAAAACAAAGGCGACGGCAATCGTATTGGCTCTGCTACTTGCTTTTTCCGTCTGCGCGTTTGCCGCGTGCAACCCAAGCGGTAACGAAGGCAGCGGAAACGGTAACGGAAATGGTAACGGGGGCGGAAACGGCGGCACGACTACGGACAAAACCGTCGTACAGTTGATCGACGAGGCGCAGGTAATTTTCAACAAGGCGGGCAAAGCCCTTTCGAACGCGACGACGGGACTTGCGGGTAATTTGACCGAAAGCCAGCCACAAGTGCAAACGCTGAGCGCAAAGTCAGCGCCGCGCATCGCTTTGCTGTCCGACGAAAAACCGAGCGACGGCGACGATATTCCTTCGGCACCCACCTTAGACGACCTTGAAGGCTACGTACTGCTACGCAACCTGCAAGTAGCCATTAAATCGGTTTTCGGCGAAGTAGAGTACTACACGGCGGAAGATTTCGGCGGAAACGAAAACGCACCGGGCATAGGCAAAGTCAAAAGCGAAGGGACGTACACACGGCTGGCACGCACCTTCAAAGAATTAGACGCTTTGCTGTCTGAAATGGGAGATGGCGCAAAAGTGACGATTGAAAACAAGGACGTTCCCACGGCGCCGAGTTACGCCTTTAAGCGGGACGGAAATTACGTGGTTTCCGCTCCGGTACTACGTTGGCAAATCAACAACGAAGTTGACTCCGAAGGCAAACCGATTCTTTCCGAAGAAGAACAAATAGAGGTGGTCGCGCGCGGAGAAACGACGTATATAGCGCAGGGCAATACCCTCAACGTCACGGGTCCGAAGTACGTTCAAGAGGGCGACAAACAGTTGCCCGACAAACTTAAAGACGCGGGCGACGGCATCGACCCGCTCTATCGGGCAGACAACCTCAGCACTTTCCGCTCCTTTACGGTAAACGACAACGTCGCTTCGTCCCCTGCGCTGGAAGTCGTTTCTGCCGACGACGACGTGTACATGCGCTTTTACGGCATTGATATGACGTCTCTCCAAATGGGCTCTGAGGTTGATACCAACGAATTTTATCTCGACTTAAGCGTAAGATGGTTTGAATACACGGAAAGAATGACTTTCGAAAGCCCCCAAGGACTGGAAAACAACTGGAATTTCCCCAACGAAGTTTACGGCGTGGCAAAATTCGCCCCCGACGGCACCAGCGGTATGGTAAAACTTTTCCGCAATTACAGTCACGACGCGGGCGGGCCGAAGGACGCGGCGGGCAATCCGCAGTACGAACGCGGTACCTATCCTTTGCCCGAAAAATGGCTTACCTCGTTCAACGCCGAAACGGCTCTCGATATTTCCGGCTTGGAGGGCAACTGGCTGCAACACAAGCAGCGGTATCTGTGCACCTTCAACTTCACGGGGCTGCCTGCCGCGGAAGAAAAGAAATAAGGCAAAAGCCGTAAGCGCCGCGTCTTTTTCGCGGCGTTTTCGGCATTTGGGGAGGACAAATTCTATGACGAAAAAATTACATAAAACGCTATTGCTTTTAAGACGAAATATAGCGTATTCCTTAGGCGGAGCAATCCCCAAGACAAATCACATAAGTGAGGTAAAGTAAGATGAGTAAAACCAAAAAAAGTACGTTGTTTGTATTACTGCTCGCACTAATGCTTGCGGCGATTGCAGCGGTAAGCGTATCGGCGCTGCCCGCACAAACGGCGCACGCGGCAATCAATCAGTACGGAGTCATCGAGGCGGGCACGACGACCTTGAACGGTAACTTAAATCAGGGAAAGACGCTTGCTTGTAGTGTAACCGCGACGCTTAACGGAAACGGCTATACGATTTCACGCAATCTTGCAACAGATTATCCCGTAATTACCGTACGTAGCGGCGCCGTTTTGACCATCAACAACGCAACCATCGACGGAGGATATACCTTTACGCAGAGCGGCGACTATTATATAAATACTTCCACCGCCTACCTTTCAAGCGCTCCTCTTATTTTGGTCAAGGACGGCGGAAGGCTTATTTTGAACAACTGCACCGTGCAAAACAACGTATCGTCGGAAAACGGCGGAGGGATTTATATCGAAAAGGACGGTGCGGTGGATATGTTCGATTCCACCGTGCAAAAGTGTCGGGTAACCGGCTCTTCTTCCGGCGGGGGTATTTACAATTTGGGTATCCTCGCCATGGTGGGCGGAAACGTTCGATACAACCAAGCCGGCGGCGCCGGCATTGTATATAAACAAAAAAGAAGGCTATACCGATAAAACCGTCAACGTAACGCGCAATCTCGCCGATAGCGGTGCGGGACTGGCAATAATAGACGGCGACGCATGGATTTACGGCACTCAGTCGGCGCCTGTCAAAGTAGAGTCCAACGTGGCGTGTCAAGGGTACAATTACATTGCTAATCCGGACGGCACCGGAGGCGGAGTATACGTCGGATTATACGCAAAAGCGCACATATATAACTTTGTTAGCATTCAATACAATTCCGCCGGCAACGGAGGCGGTATTTACACGGTCGGCAGTACTTGGCTCGGACGGGAAGGCACGACGTCCACCCGCATGGTGGTTGCCTACAACAGCGCGACAAATTACGGCGGAGGCATTTGGTCGGGTGGCGGCGCCGGTACTTGGCTGGGAAAAATTACTGTTTTTGAAAATACCGCGCAATACGGCGGCGGAGCGTATATCCACAGCGAAACGACTGCGGAAAAACCCTTTGCCGTTACGTCCACGTCGCTCGTAAGCTCTAACACAGCGAGCACGGCGGGCGGTGGAATTTACGCCGACGGCGTACTGACCTTGGAATACAAGCCGTATATCGGCCTTAACAAGGTAGGCTCGGCAAACAGCAACGTCTATTTGTCGGTAACAGACGGTAAAAACAGCAAAATAAATATTGTCCAAAAACAGACGGACAACAAAGATTCGGGTACGCAGACGGTGCCTATCGGATTGAGTTCCGATATGACTTCCGCAACGAAAATCGTCACGACAAACTATACGGTTACGAATTCGCTTGCTCTGTCGGACGTGTTTACAACCGACAATACCGATTATTACGGGCTGTCGCTTTCGGGCGGCGAAGTGCAAATGAACCGCTACGTCAAGGTCACATATTCGCCTTACAGTTGCACGGGAAGCGCAAAAACCGTCAAGGTCGGCTACAATCAGGCCACCCTCGTTTACAGCGCCGCACAAGCCGGTTTTTCCAAGACGGGTTACAGCCTTTCGGGGTGGAGCCTTGTAGCCGGCAAT
Source organism: Christensenellales bacterium (assembly GCA_048394785.1). Classification (GTDB taxonomy): domain Bacteria; phylum Bacillota; class Clostridia; order Christensenellales; family CAG-917; genus DBFJGL01. The sequence continues at coordinate 25,867 of DBFJGL010000056.1, forward strand.
TCGGTTGCAACCTACGGCTTGACGCACCAGCCCGCATTTAAGGACGATATCACCCTGTATCCCGTTTGGTCGGTAAACAGATACACGCTTACCTATGACGGCAACGGCAACACCGGCGGAGGTATGAGTACAAGCGAGTTTACTTACGGTCAGACGGCCAATCTTCGCTTGAACGGCTTTACGAAGACGGGCTACAATTTTTTAGGCTGGTCGTTCGACCAAAATGCGACGACTCCGACCTATTTAGACGGAGCCTCTTTTACCTATAATTACACCTCGGACAAAACGCTGTACGCCGTATGGAAACCATTATATTCTTACACCGTAAAGCACTATTTGCAAAACATAGCGGACGATGAGTATACCATTGACGTTACGGAAACCCTTTCCGGCACGGGTACTACGCAGGCGGTAGCGAAAGACTACGCCGGTTTTACCGCGCAAGCGTTCAGTCAAGCGACCATTGCCGCAGACGGCAGTACGGTGGTGGAAATTTTCTACAATCGCAACAGTTACACCCTTACCTTCAACGCCAAGGGCGGCAATATTTCGAGCGATACGCTTACCGCGAAATACGGTTCGCCGATTACCCTTCCCGTTGCAACGAGAAACGCCTATACCTTTGTCGGTTGGAGCGAAACGGACGGCGGCAGCACGGCGGTAAATTACACGACTATGCCGGCGGTAAACAAAACCCTTTATGCTGTTTGGAAAAACAGGGCGCTTGTAAGCATTTCCGTTCCCGCCGAGTATCTAACCCAAACCTATTTCGTAAACGACGCTTTGAAAGCGTTTCAAATTAACTTAGTTTACGACAACGGCGATACGGAAAGCGTTGACGTAACTTCCGCTATGGTTTCGGGCTTTTCCACGGCAGCCGTGGCGTCAAACCAAACGGCGACAATATCTTACGGCGGCAAAACCGCAACCTTTACTTATACCGTAACGCAGGGCTACGCCTACAAGGTTCTTCATCATTTTGAAGATATTGACGGCGAAGGGTACGGAACGGATACCGCTACCGTAAGCGAAACTCTTTACGGCACGGGAACTACGCAGGCGGTGGCAAAAAAATACGACGGCTATACCGCACCCACTACCATAGAGCAGAAGGAGATTAACGCGGACGGAACTACGCAAGTCGATATTTATTACACCCGAAATTCTTACACCGTCACCTTCGACGCGGGCGGCGGTGAATTTCCCGCAAACGCAACGACGACGCTTTCCGCAAAATACGGCGCAAACGTTTCGGTAGCGGGCATTACCGCGCCCGCAAAACTCGGCTTTGTGTTTACCGGTTGGAACACTTCGGCGGAAGGCACCGGCACGCCGGTTGACAAAAGCGGAAATTATACCGTGACTGCGGAAACAAACCAAACCCTTTACGCCGTTTATGAAGCCAAAGCGGTGACGAGACTGACCGGCAAGTCAGACAGCAAAAATGAGTGGTACGTGGGCGAGGCAATGGGCGAATATTACTTTACTGCGGAATACAACGACGGAACGACGGAAGATATATCCGTCGTTGCGACAGGCGTAGAAGTTAAAAATTTCGACACTTCCACCGCTACCGGTACGGGAGAAAAAAGAACGGCGACCATTAAATACGGCGGTCAGCAGTACAGCTTCAACTACACCGTAGTTGTCAGAACGTACAGCGTGACCTACTACGCAAACGGCGCGTCGGGTGAACTGCCCATAAATACGCCGATGCCAAGCGGTATGAGTTTAACTGTCCAAGACGGCGATTCCCTTACCAAAACGGGCTATACCTTCACAGGCTGGCTGTACAGCGGCGACGGCAACGTGTACGAGTCGAACGATACGATAACGATGCCCGCCCAAGACGTCACCTTTACCGCACAGTGGAGTTTGAAGTCGCCCGACCTTGATTTTGGCAATATTCTCGGAGGCGCCTCTCCGGATTTCACCTATGACTTCTCATACGACGGCGAGGCTCATCAGGTAACGGTAACCGCCACACACGAATTGGTAGGGCAAGTTGATTATACCTACGCTTGGTACCGTTTGAAGGCGGGCGGGACTCCGATTCCCTCTATGTATCGTACGGAAGATATGCTAAATAGCAACTGCGATCAGGTAGGCGAAACGGATACCTATGGCTTTACCGAGATTGCCCACAGCGGAACCCATTACTGTCTGGTCAAGGCGACGTACGGCAGCGATACGAGTATCGCCGTGGTACAGATTTACGTGACCGTTTCCAAAGGCGAGCAAGCGGAGTTAACCTTCTCGCAAACCGAAATAACCTACGCCGGCGAGAATATCTATTTAAGCCTATACGTTTCGGGCGGTTCGGGCGACGGAGCGATTACCTTCCCTTATTGCACCTTTGGCAATGACGTTTCCGGCAGTTTGAATTCTGCAACCGGTGTAATCAGCAATATAACAAAGGTAGGCGGAACTATAAAAGTTACGGTACGAAAAGCCGCAAGTAGCGACGGAAACTACAAGGCGACGGAAAAAGAGTTTACGCTCACCATAAATAAGGGCGTTCAAAATATTGTAATAGGCGATATTCAAAGCCCCACGTTCGGCAATGCTTACGACCTGACGGCTACGGGCAACGTCGGCACGGTAGCCTTTGAAACTATCACGGGAGGCACGGCTACGGGCAAAATAGAAAACGGAAAACTTTCCGTCAGCGACCGTGGAACGGACGGTACTATTACCGTAAAAGCCACCGCCGCCGAAACCGACCTATGGGCGCAAGGCACGGCGCAAAAAACCTTTACCTTTGCCAAGGCTTCCTACGACTCCGCACCCGAATTTTCGGGCAACATTCCGGCGCAAACCTATACCCTATGCGTAGGGCGCGCGCTTTCGGAAATAACGCTTCCTACTTATTGGTCGTGGCAGGACGGGCAAAGTTTGCCCAACCAAACCGGAACTTACGACCGGATGGCTATTTTCACCCCCGCAAGCCCCGACAACTACGAGGGAACCGAAGCGACTATTTCAATAACCGTCGCCGCCCATAACTCCGAAGGCGCGGCAACGAGCAATAACGACGGCACGCACTCTCACACTTGCTCGGTTTGTTTTGAGATAATCACCGAAAACTGCACCTTTGGCGACTGGGTGACTACCGTTCAGCCGGGCGTAAATCAAGAAGGCAGTAAATACCGCGATTGTTCCGTGTGCGGTTACCGCGACACGCAAGTCATACCCGCAACGCATACCTGCGTGTACGATGCCGAGTTCACGGTAGATATTGCGCCTACCTGCACGACGGCGGGTGAAAAATCCCGACATTGCACGACGGCAGGTTGCGATGAGCGCGTCGGTATTACCGTAATCCCCGCCCTCGGTCACTCTTGGGGCGATTGGATTGTAACCACCCCCGCCACTTGCACAACGGACGGCGTAGAAACGAGGACTTGCGCCCACGATAGTAGTCATACCGAAACGAGGGCTATTACTGCAATCGGTCACTCTTGGGGCGATTGGACGGTCAAAAAGGCTCCAACCGCACAAACGACGGGCGAACTTGAAAGAATTTGCGCCAACGATTCCTCGCATACCGATAGTTTTGTATTGCCCGCGCTGAACAATAGCGACTACGTTTACAGCGTTGTGACCGCACCCGGCTGCGAAACTACGGGAACAGGCAAATACTCTTACACGAAAGATAATAAAACCTTCGATTTTACCGTTACTCTTGCTGTTGCGGGGCACACCTTAACGCCTCATGTGGCAAAAGCGGCGACCTGCACCGAAGACGGAAATACCGAATATTGGACTTGCTCCGTTTGCGGAAAATATTTCAGCAATAGTGCGGGCACGAACGAAACGACGTTGAACGCCGTCAAAATTTCGGCAATAGGTCACTCTTGGGGAGAATGGATTGTGACCACCCCCGCTACTTGTACGGAAAACGGCGTAGAAACGAGAACTTGCACCCACGACAGTAATCATACGGAAACGAGGACTATTACTGCCAAAGGTCACGAGTGGGGCGGTTGGACTTCTAACAACAACGGCACGCACACCCACGCTTGCATGTACGACGGCAGTCACACCGAAACGGAAAACTGCACATATGAGGATAGCGTAGTTGCCCCAACCTGTACGACAAAGGGCTATACGCGCCACACCTGCACCGTTTGCGGTTATCATTACGACGACACGCCTACGGACGAAATTGCTCATACCTTAACGGCACACGCCGCCGTTTCGCCCACGCATATTACGGCGGGCAATATCGCTTATTGGACTTGTTCTGTTTGTAAAAAGTATTTTTCGGACGTAAACGGCGAAACGGAAATCAGCCTGAACGACACCGTACTGCAGGCTACCGGACACAGCCATTCTTCCGAATGGAAAAGCGACGAGAGCGGACATTGGCACGAGTGCAGTTGCGGAGATAAGGCAGACGTGTCGGCGCATACCCCCGGGGCGGCGGCAACCGAAACCACGCCACAAACCTGTACGACGTGCGGATACGTAATTACGCCCGCTACCGGACACGCAACGCATACGCCCGATACTTCCAAGTGGCATTCCGACGGCACGAACCATTGGCACAAGTGCACCGGCTGTGAGGAAAAACTTGATGTTGCCCAACATAGCGGAGGCACGGCGGACTGCGAGCACAAGGCGGTTTGCGAAATTTGCGGCGCCGAATACGGCGAGCTTGCCGCGCACAGCTACGGCGAATGGACTCATTACAACGACACGCAGCACAAGCGGGTTTGCTCGGTTAATGCAGACCACGTCGAATACGTCGACCACGCTTGGAACGACGGAGTAATTACCACCGCGCCTACCCATACCGCGGCGGGCGTAAAAACCTATACCTGCGCGGATTGCGGACACACCAAAGCGGAAAGCATCCCCGCTACTGCCGAGCACTTTTACAATTTGGAAATTGCGGAGGCAAGGTTTTTGAAATCCGCCGCCACTTGTACGCAAAAAGCGGTTTATTACAAGAGCTGCGCCTGCGGCGAACGCGGAACGGCAACCTTCGAGTACGGCGGTTATGCTGCGCACACATTGACCGCGCACGAGGCCGTAGCAGCCACCTGCACCCAAAACGGCAATATCGCTTATTGGAGTTGCTCGGTGTGTAATAAGTATTTCAGCGATAGCACGGGCGAAACCGAAATAACGCAGGCGCAAACGGTAACAGCGGCGGGGCATAATTATGTGTTTACAAGGACGGTTGCGCCTAATCTCGAAGCGCAGACGGACGGTTACGACCTGTGGACGTGCACCCGCGATGAAAGCCATACCGAACGGCGCAATATCGTGGAATGGGAAACATTGATTGCCGATAAGGTGACCGTCATGGTGTCGGGCGGCACGATACAAGGCCAAAGCGGCTCGTCCATAATCGTCAATAAAAACGGAAACGTCACGGTTGTGGCAGACGAAATCGAAGGCAAAACCTTTGTCGGTTGGCGAAACGCAAACGGAGATATTGTCAGCGAAAACGCTACCTACACTTTCAGAGCAAGCGCGGATATGACGCTTACCGCCGTGTACGAGGACGTCACGTCCAAACCTAAGGGACTTTCAGGCGGCGCAATCGCGGGCATAGCGGTCGGAGGCGTGGCTATTGCAGGATTTGGTGGATTTGCAATATTCTGGTTTGCGGTCAAGAAAAAATCTTTTGCCGATTTACTTGCAGCGGTCAAACGCAAAAAATAAAATTTGGGTTTTCTCGCCACTCTCTATCGGTTCGGCGCACATTTTGAACAAACGATTACGGTCATCACGCATTGCTGAAAAACTTGAACGATAAGAGTCGGACAGCTTAAATATTGAGGTTAAAATATGAGACGATATGCGACATGTCCTGTTTGCGGACATAAATTATTAAAAGGTCAAAACGGAACAAATGCGGAAGTGCTTTGTCCGAAATGCTCACAAAAAATTATTGTGACGATTATCAACTATCATGTGACGACTGTCGAAAAAGAATATGCAACCGAAAAAGAAAATCCAACTGAATAAAACACCTAAGTATGCGAAAAGCCCTCGATTTTATGGTCGAGGGCTTTTTGTTATAAAATTCTACATACGCTGAAATTACAAGCAACCGCCGTTGAGAATATTCTACCTGCGTTGATGTAAACTATATGCAGAGGTAGAAATATGTTAAATTCCCGCGAATTATATGAGAAAATCGAATTTTTGCGTATTGAGAAAGGGTTAACTGCAAATAAATTGAGCGAACTTGCAGGAATTTCTCACAGTACGCTAAATTCTTGGAAAATTCGAGGAACAATGCCAAAACTCGAAGTGTTAGATGGGTTATGCTATGCCTTGGGAACCACTCTCTCGGCGTTTTTAAGCGACATAGATGCAGACAAACTGACTGCGGAAGAAATCGAACTATTACAGCATTGGAATACTTTGGATAAAGGACAAAAGCAAGCATTTATGCAAATGATTAAATCGGTCAAAGGTGACCAAACAACAATTTAATAATTTGTTGCAGAGAGCTGTATTCTTTATAAGAAGTCAAGAGCCTAACAAATAGAATTATCCTTTGGGATTTTTTCTGTTGCGTTAGGCTCTTTTTATATGTTTTAACGGGAATGCCCGATGGCGTAATTCGTACGCTGTCGGGCTTTTTCATTTTAGGTCTAAACCTCGCGTCCGGTAGTGATAAAAATTCGCTACGGAGAGTTTTTGGGAATGGCCACTATCAACTACCGTTTTCATGACGGCCACTATGAAACGTTGGAGGTAACGGAAGAAATTGCGGATACATTCAAAGAGTGTAACCGTGAAGATTGGCGTTTGCGAAAACGGCAGCAAAAATATGAAACAAAAATATCGCTTTCGCAGATGACGGAAGATTGCGGGTTTGACGTTCCCGATAACAATCTTTCGCCCGAAGATCAAATAATAGATCAAGAAGAACGGGACAAGCTGTATCGCACTTTGAAACAAAGCATTTCCTGTTTATTGCCGCCGCAACGCTTATTGCTCCGACAGATTTACATAGAAAACAGATCATTAAAGCAAATTGCCGAAGAAACAGGCGTAAGCTATCAGGCAATTCAAAACCGATTGAAAAAAATTTTTGAGAAATTACGAAAATTTTTTGATTAAGGGGGTTGTGCCCCCTTAATTTTTTTCCGAATAGGTGCAGGGCAATCCCCTGACATCTATTCGGAGGTCATTCTATATGGCAACAATCAACTACAAATTTGCGGACGGACACACGGAAGAAATCGAGGTATCGGAAGACTTTGCGTTACAGTACGAGCTTATCGACGACCAATTTCGGCGCAACGAAAAACGAGCCGAAAAGCGCAATAAGAGAAAGCACGTTTCGTTGGAATACGCAATGGCAAACGGTTGGGACAAAATCGACGAGAACGCGCTCGATCCGCTGGAAGCGCTGATTTGCAAAGAACAATCGGAAGAAATGACGGACATCATCGCGCTATCGGATTTTCTGACCGACCGACAACGGCAGATTATGGGGCTGTACTATCAAGTCGGCTATACCAAAACGGAAATCGCACGGCTCTTAAACATCAGCCAAGCGGCCGTAAACCACCATTTAGGCGACTCTATTAAAAAAATTTTGAAGAAATTTTCCTAAAACGGCCAAAAGAGGTTAAGTTTTAACCCCCTCTCTGTCCTTATAAGTGGAGGGGTAAGAAAACTCTCACAAAAAAACACGGAGGTTTACATGATTGTAAAAGCAGAAAAACTGGCTCAATTTTTGGCGGCGAAGGATATGTCAAACAACGCCTTTGCAAAAAAGTTGGGTGTTGAGGAAAGCGAGGTTGACAAAATGCTTTCGGGCGAGAACGTCGGTTTGGACACGTCGAGAAAATTCATCCGTTTTTTCAAAGCGGAAATTGCCCAGCGATATATAGACTGGGAAACGATGCAGATTAAAAACCCCTTGCAGGAGGAGGAAGAAGCATGAAAAATTTTGAAGTACAGCACACCATCCGTCTCTACGATCCCGAACTCATTGCCGAAATCGGCAGAACTTACGACGCGCACAGAAACGAGTTCCGCAACAAGAACGAGTTTCTGACCGAACTCTTGCGTCTGGGCGTAAAAGCAATGAATTTTGTCCCGCCCACTTCGCCCGCCGGCGCAGCGGTTCCGCCCGCCGCTGCGTTGGACAAGCTGTTTGACGAGGTAAAGAAAATCGAAGCGCTTGCCGAAGAAACGGGCAAGTTCGTGAATATGCAGGGGCGAAAAATGGAAGTACATATCGCCGTTATCGAGCGCCTGCTTTCTTCCGTTTACAATATGGAGCTGGGCGCGGCGAGCGGCGAACCCGTCGTCAAAAGAAAGGTCGAGGACGGTTTCTTCGACGACCTGCCCATGCGGTTTGAAAAACTCATTCTAACGCTCGAACAGCATTTCGGCGTGAAATGAGCGTCCCCTATGTGAATTGCAAGATACGCTACGTCAAGAGCGAGTATCCGGACAACTATGCAAACAAAGAGAAATACGAAAACAAGCGCAAGTTCTATTCGTGCAATCAGATACAGGATTACATGACATATATTGCCACGGGCGCGATGCGGAAACTGGACTATATCTCTTATTCGGACGACAAGGATAAAAGCACGGGCGTATTCGGGAAAAACGGGCTTTTGGACGCGAAAGAAAAACGCACGCTGCGCCAAAAACTGCGCGCGACGAAAAGCGTGATTTGGGACTGCCTTTTGACCTTTCAGCCAGAGTTCGGGCAGCGGTACTGCAACGACTATGAGCAAGCCTACGAAATGCTGAAACGGGAAATGCCGCGTTTTCTCAAAGACGCGGGATTTAACCCGGACAATATCACTTGGTTTGCCGGACTGCACACCAACAAGAAGCACAGGCATATCCATATCAGCTTTTTCGAGAACGAGCCGACGCGCCTAAAACAACGGTCGAAAGAACTGCAATTCTCGCACGGGAAAATCAATCAGGAATGTATCCGCCGCTTTAAGGTGCACGTCGAACAGAACCTGACGGACATATCCGCGCAGCTTCGGATCGCGCGCAAGGAAGCGACGTCGTTCACAAAGGAAGTTCTGTTCTCGAAGTCAAGCCTTATCCGCTACAACAGAGCCTTTCAGGAACAGATTGCCGACCTTGCGTACAAACTGCCGACGAGCGGCCGCATCTCTTACGACAGCGAGAATATGCGCCCCTTAAAGCCGCTTATCGACAGCATCGTGGATACGGCGATCAAGTCCAATCGCAAGTGGTATAAGGCGTTTGTCGGGTTTTGCGGCGAGGTCCGAAAGCACGACGAACGCACGCGGGAAATGCTCGTGCGCCAACAGATTCCCGAAGTGTTTTGGGACGGGTATTTGAAAGCCGACGCATATATGGACGATCTGTATCGGCGTATGGGCAATCAACTATTGAACTACGTCCGCGTGTTCAAAAAGAAAGAGCCGACCGCCCAAAGCCGCCTTGCAAAAAAGCGCATCCGCACCAAGACGACGGCAAGCGTTCTTGCCAAGGGACTGGAAATGCAAGCGGCAATGCAGGTGGACGCCATGTACTTTTTCGAGGAATACCTGAAAAAGCTCGAAGAAGCCCGCGAGGACGCGGCAAACTATGAGGAAACGGAAATGAATGAAATGGAATAAACTTTGGAAACGACTGAAAAAGCTGCTCGCAATCATCGGTTGCGTATGGTTTGTATCGTGTATCGCGGGATTCTTTCTCAACTGCCTTTTTACCTACGAATTTGAGTTCCGCGCGGATATAAACCTGCTTGTGGACGGAAAGACCTATCTCTACGCTTTCCTGCTTTCGGTTATCGCGCTGAACGTCGTTCTCGCCTATTACTATAAGCACTACTGGCTGAAAAACAGCAAAAAGATCATACAGGGCGACGAGCGCGACAACGACGTAGCGGCAAACTTGGAACAGGCGCGTTTTCAGACACAGGAAGAAATCGACAGGAACTATACGCGCGTCGAGTATGGCGAGCTTGCCGGGCAGAACGTCGTCGGCATCCCCGTTATGGCGGTGGAACGCAGAGGCAAGTACGAAATCCACCTTGCGAAGAACGCGCACACGATGATTATCGGCACGACGGGCAGCGGCAAGACCACGACGTTTATCAATCCCACGGTGCAGATACTCTCGCAGAGCGCGGCAAAGCCGTCTATGCTCATATCCGATCCGAAGGGCGAACTCTACGCTCTGCACGCCAAGTCTTTGACGGACAAGGGCTACGAAACGAAAGTGCTGGACTTGCGAAACCCGTACAATTCCACGCGCTGGAATCCGCTCGAACGCCCGTTTTTGAACTATCAGCGAATGCTACATATCGAGGACGAAGTGACGGCGGACGAGGAACGCGGCGGCTATGTGTTCGGGAACGAACTGTATCACAACCCCGAAGATTTGCAATCGGCATTACAAGTCAAACGGCAATGGCTGTTCGACCAAGTGTACGAGGACTTGCACGATATGATCACCGTACTTTGCCCGATTACCAATAAGAACGAGCCGATCTGGGAAAGCGGGGCAAAGAACTTTATTCTCGCCATAGCGATTGCCATGCTGGAAGATTCCGCCAACCCCGAACTCGGCATGACGAAAGAAAAGTACAATTTCTACAACCTGATGAAAATCGCCACGAACACCGAAGACGACTGCGCGGAGCTCGTCAGATACTTTCAGGGGCGCGGTCCGCTCTCGAAAGCGTTGTCCTTGTCCAAACAGGTGCTCGACAGCGCGGACAAAACGCGCGGCAGCTACCTTTCCACTATGTTCGACAAGCTCAATATCTTTGCGGACTTGTCGCTGTGTTCGTTGACCTGCGCCAATGAAATCACGTTTGCGGATATGGCGGAAAAGCCGATTGCGCTCTTTCTGCAAATCCCCGACGAGAAAGAAACGCGGCACACTCTGGCGGCAATGGTACTGCTGCAAGCCTACAAGGAGCTTGTGGCGAAAGCAAACACCTATCCCGACCTGACGCTGCCGCGCTCGGTGTATTTCCTTATGGACGAGTTCGGGAATCTTCCGCCCATCCACAAAATGGAGCAAATGGTCACGGTGGGGCGCTCGCGCAACCTTTGGCTTTGCCTTGTCATTCAGTCGTATGCGCAGCTTGCCAAAGTGTACGACGACAAGGTGGCGGATATTATCAAGTCCAACTGCAATATCCAGACGTTCATCGGCACGAGCGACTTTAAGACGGTAGAAGAATTTTCCAAGCGCTGCGGCAATTTCTCGGTGATTACCCGCAACGTCGGCTACAACACGGTCAAGGCGGACGATATAAATTCCAATGCGAGCATTAAGGAACGCCCGCTGATCTATCCGTCCGAACTATCCCAGCTCAACCGCCCCGGCGATATGGGCAACGCCGTTATCACGGTGTTCGGGTTCCGGCCGATCCGGGCAAAGTTCACGCCGTCCTACGCCGCAACCGCGTACACGCTGGAAAAGACGGAGCAACGGCTTGCCGCAGGTCGGTACTTTGACGAAGAAAAGGTTTTCTACGATATGAAAAAGCGGAACGGCATCGTCGTGCCGCCTAAGCGTCCCTTATCCGGCAAACGGGCAAACGAAGCGGTAATACAGGCGCAGCTTTCGGCGTCGATTGAAAAGGCGAAAGCGGACGTTGACCGCCTTATTTCCTGCGAGATTTTGCAGGATACCAAGCAAATAGAACTCTTGCAGCTCATCGACAGGCATTGTTTCCGCCAAGCGCAGAGCCTTGTCGAAGAAGCGTCCCGGCACGCCGCCGCGCTGCAATACGAACACCTGATTGCGGATCTGGACGCGCTCTCGCACAGACTGTTTCAACTCTCGCGCTTGGCGGGTGAAACGCAACTCAAAAATGAAAGGAGGATTACCATTGACTAAAACCAAACGCAAAATTCTGTTTCCCGTGCTCATCCTGCTATTTGCGCTCGCCGTACTCGGCGCTATATTCGGCGCGGGAACAATGACGGCATCGGCTGCTACTTACACGACGCCGAAGTATAAGACCTACGGCACGACGACCGAAGGCACGTCCGCCACGAGCGGCAGTCCGAGCAATTTCTCGATCTATATGCACGGTTCGTCTGCGAGCGGCACGGGTACGATGTACAACGACAGGCTCATCGATTGGAGCTATGTGTATATCAAAATCGAAGTGAGCGCGATGTCCGCCCACGAATCGTTCAAACTGACGAGAAACGGTTATTCGTATTCGAGCAAAACCTTATCGGGCAACGGCAATATGACGCTGTATTCGGGCGCGTTATCCGACGGCGAGTACGAATTGACCTACATCGGCAACTATAAGAAAAATCTCTTTACGGGACGCAGAACCTTTACATACAAATACCGTTTTGAAGTGGATAAGAGCGCGCCGACCTACACCCTGAAAGCGGGCGGCAGTACCGTTTCGAGCGGCAGTTATACGAACAAGCAGATTGTATATACCGCGACGGATAAGAATTTCGATGCAATCCGTTACAAGCGTCCGACGTCGAGCAGTTACAGCACGACCTATGCGACAAGCTACACCGTTGCCGCAACGGACGGCAATAACGGCCGGTGGTATTTCTATGCCCGCGACGATATGAGTACTACCAACTCGACCGTGAGCGTGTATCTGGATACGGTGAAGCCCGTCGGAAAAGTGACGTCGAACGGCTCTACCGTTTCAAACGGCGGTTACACCAATAAGCCGTTCTACTACACGGCGAGCGACACGGGCGGCGTGTTAAAATATGAGATCAAAAAAGCGGGTTCTTCCGCTTGGACGTCCTACGCGTCCGGCACGAGCATTTCGGGAACGAACGGCTGGTATTATTTCAGAGCGACCGACAAAGCGGGCAATGTTTCGGACGAGTACAAGATTTGCTACGATACCGTCATTCCGTCCGCATCGCTGTATTCGGGAACGAGTACGGTTCCGGGCGGCTCTTATTCGGGCGCGGACTATGTGAAGTTCGTCACGTCCGATTCGATGTCGGGTATTTCCGCCGCATACGTCAAAATGCCGAACAGTTCCTACTACACGACCTATTCGAGCGGCAGTCAGTTGACCGCCGAAGGAACGTACACGTTCTATGCGGTAGACAAAGCCCGCAACACGACTTCGTACTACACGATTACTCTGGACAAGACGAAACCTACGGGAACGCTTTATGCGGGAACGAACGCCGTCACGAACGGTACGTTTACCAACGCGTCCTACGTCCGATTCGTGCCGTATGACGGGGTGTCCGGCGTATCGTCGATCTATGTGAAGAAGCCCGGTACAAGCGGATATATCGCCTACACGAGCGGAGCGTCGCTCTATGACGTCGGCAAGTACGAGTTCTACGCCCTTGACAAAAGCGGCAACCGCTCGGATACCTATACGGTCACAATCGACCGCAGTATCCCCGCCGCACAGCTCTATGCGGACGGCGAGCCCGTATCCAACAACAGCTACACAAACGGCGGGCATATCTATTTCGATTCGTCGGACACAAACCTGCGCGCCTGCTATGTGAAACTTCCGAACAGCGCGAGCTTTATCTCTTACACGGTCGGCACGGAGTTCTACAAGCCCGGCAAGTACACGTTCTATGCCGTTGACGAAGCGGGGCAGTCTACGGGCTACTATTCTATCGTCATCGACCGCACGAACAAGCCTTTGACGTTCAATAACGTCGTTGACGGACTGACCGACGGCAACGTCACGATCACTTGGACGAACGGCGACGCGGACGTGTTCGCGCCCGTTAAAAGCGTGACCGTGAACGGCGTGCCGTATGCGAACGGCGCGGTTATCCGCACAATCGACACGGGCGAATATCACGTCGTCTGCACCGACGCCGCCGGCAACGTCTGGACGGGCGATTTTAAGGCAAACACGGTAAACGTCGCAACTCGGACCTTGCAGCAGGAATACTGGGAAGCGACCGACGGGAACGGCGAAGCCTTTGCGTTCGAGAACTACGACAACGCGTTCGCCTTTGCCTGCGAGCGTGAAAAGACCTATATCCGCACGGGCGAATGGAACAATACGGCTTGGGACACGGGCATCCCTATGGACGAGAAAGACGCGGCAAACGCCGCCAACGGCACGTATTTTATCTACAAGAAATCCGGCGATCCGAAAACCGAAGTTGCGTACTTTACGGAAGAACGTTTGAACGAAGTCATTGCGGAATATGCCAAGGTCGGTATCGAGAGCTATTTCTATTGGGAGAAAGTCCACGCCGCCGCCGGCGAGAACCAAAACCTGTACCGCTATTCAGACGGGAAAACCATTCTTGCAAATGCTGTCACGTTCAACGAAGGCGTGACCTTTACGGTTGACGGCGAAATCGTGAACGGGCTTGTCTACGACGTCGAAGGCGTACACGAACTGATCGTGTCCGACGCTTACGGCAACGAGTGCGTTTATTCCCTGATCGTGGTTCGCGACGTTCCCGAAATCGGGTACGCACTCGGCGAAGGCGGTAAGAACACGGTCGTGTTTGACCGCGAATATCGCTTTATCGGCAACGTGACCGTTTCGATTTACGACGAGTTCGACGAAATGGCAATGTTCTGCGTGTACGACGATGCGGAAAATCTGCTCGCTACGCTGAAAAAGGACGAAACCTATCTCTTGGATAAGAGCGGCAAGTACACCGTTCAGGCGGTCAATCATGCGGGTAAATCCGAAGTGTTCGTGCTGTATATCTCTCTCGATGCGCCGAGCGTTTCCTTTACGGAGAACGCCGCAGACAAGACGTTGGAAATCGACGTTACGGACAGCGAGGATCAATATTCCGCGTTGCAGACGATAGCCGTTCTCAAATCCACGGACAATGGCGAAACTTGGGTAACGCTCGAAAGCGACGATTACGGAAAAGCGATCTCGCCGGAAACCCTTTCGTACCGATTCCGCACGAGCGGACTTTACAAGGTCGTGCTTACGGACGAGTTCAGAACGGGCATCGATTCGGTTATCGCGACTTTTGATTACGTCCAGCCCGAACCCGCCGGCACACTTACGGGCGCGGAAAACGGCGGCTACACCAACACCGACGTGAGCTTTGCTTGGGAGGACGAAGCGGTCGTAACGGTAACGAAAGACGGCGAAGAAATCGCCTATCTTTCGGGGCAGAAACTGACCGAAAACGGCGCGTACACCATCACGTTCGAGAACTACGACGGCTATACCGCGACCTATTCGTTTATCATTGACAAGACCGCGCCGGACGTTGCTTTGGGCGGTTGCGAGAACGGTGCCGCCACGAACGGCGCCGTGTCCGTAACGGTTTCCGAAAGCGATTTGAGCGTGCGGCTTTACAAGGACGGCGAACTCGTCGGGAACTATGAGCGCGGCGCCGACGTTACCGCCGAAGGAAGCTATCGCGTGATTGCGACGGACAAAGCCGGCAACGTGACGGAGTTCCATTTCACGATTGACAAATCCGTGGATTTTACGGCGGACATTTACAACAATGCGATTGTCAATTCCATGACCTTTACGGCGAACGAAAACTTGTCCGTGAGCGTCACGAAAGACGGCGAAAGCCTTGCCTATACGTTCGGCGATACACTGACCGAAGCGGGCAAATACACCGTCGTTCTGACCGACGAACTGGGTAACGGCAAGGCGTTTGATTTTACCGTGACCGAACCGCTCGTGCAGAAATTCTTTCACAATTTCGACGGCATTTCGGGGCTTGAAAAAGTGAGCGTGAACGGCGAAGAAACGCGGCTCAACTACGGCGATTTGACGCTCGATAGAAGCGGCGTATATGAAATCGCCGTGAGAGTGAACGGCAAGGATTATACCTTTACCGTAACCGTTGACAGCACCGCGCCGACCGCTGTATTACACGGCGTGGAAAACGGCGGGGCGACCAAAGGCGGCGTGAGCATTTCCGACCTGACCGAAGATGCAGTCGTCGAGGTCTATAAGGACAATGAGAAAATAGACTACAAGCTCGGCGACGAACTGATTGAAGTCGGCAAGTACCGCGTGGTTCTGACGGACGAACTCGGCAACGCGAGCGAATACTCGTTCGAGATTTTGTACTCGGTCAACGGCGGCGCCATCGCATTGATCGTAATCGGAATTCTCGTCCTTGTCGGCGGAACCGTAACGGTCGTGATTATGCGAAAGAAAGGCAAGTTCGGAAAGTCCAAAAGGGATAAAAACTGAATCAAAAACAGAGAAAAAGACCTAATTTTTTGAACAGGATAAGGGGCGAGATTCACTTTACGGATCTCGCCCATCCTTTACGAGAAACGGGATACCCGTTTTCGTCTGCCACAGGGCGCAATCTTGCGCCTTTTCAAATCCATATAAGGAGGTAAACTATGAACAATTCGGCGGTAAATTTACTTGCCGCAAAGGTCGATTTCGCGCCCATCATCGCACCCGTTCTGGAAGTGCTGAACGCGCTCTTATGGCCATGCATAGCCATTGTCGGGGCTGTGGGGATGATCTACTGCATATTTCTCGGCATCAAGATTGCAAAGTCAGACGAGCAAAACAGCCGTGAGAAGGCGAAGAAAGACCTTATCGGCGCGATTATCGGGTTCCTTATAATCTTTGTCCTGATCGTCGCTTTGAAGATTGCAATGCCCATTCTGCAAGACTGGGTGCAGTCGCAAATAAAGTGAGGTGATGAAACTTGGGCGACTGGTTATTCGGCTGGGTGTACGATTTGCTTTACATCCTGCAAAAATCTATCTGCTATCTTTTGGACTTTATACGGGCAGTTTTCTGTAAACTCGCAGGAATCGAAACGGTCGCCATTGACGGTGAACAGAGCGAAATACTGACGCATTTCATCCTGTCGGACAGTATCCGAAACGCCTTTTTGGGCGTGTTTTTAATCGGCGTCATTCTGCTGTTCGTGTTCGTCATAATCGCCATAATCAAGAGCGAAGCCGCCGATCCGCAGCACCAGAAAACAAAGGGACAGATCATTGCAAAAGCCTTGCAGAGCTTTGTCGTGTTCCTGCTCATTCCGTTTTTGCTCGTTGCGGGTATCATGCTCGCCAACGTCATCGTGGGCGCTATCCACGGGAGTATGACGGGCGCGATTTACGACGGGAACACGACGTCGCTGATCGGCGGTCAGATACTCGTCACGAGCGGCAGCGAAGCGTATATCGGTCCTGCCGGCAGCCGTGCGGAAATTGAGAGAATGTTCGTCACGGGACAGCTCGATTACAACAAACTTTCCGTCGTCAAGCAATACTACGATTTGGGCGATATGAACTTTTTTGTCGGCATTGCGGGCGGCTTGGCGATACTCGTCATGTTCGTGATGTCGGCGGTTATGTTCGTGCAGAGAATTTTCGATATTATTCTTCTCTACATTGTGTCGCCCGCGTCGGTGTCCACGATTCCGCTCGACGACGGCGGCAGGTTCCGCATCTGGCGGGAAATGCTCGTGTCGAAGGTACTCGGCGCCTACGGCATTATCTTGTCAATGAATATATTTTTCCTGATCATTCCGCAGGTCTCGAAAATCGCCTTTTTCGGGGATACGTTCAAGGACGGGGTAATTCAGCTCTTATTCATTCTCGGCGGCGCATTCTCTATCACGAAGGCGAATATGATCATCGCCCAGCTCACGGGAACAAACGCCGGTATGCAGGAAATGCAGCAGATGATGAGCAACGTCCATTCGGGTATACACTTGGTGCGCACGGCCGGACACGTTGCGGCGGGAGCGGCCGGTATGATTATCGGCGGCACGGACTTTCTTTCCAACCGCAAGCACGGCGCGTCCTTATCCGAAAATCTTTCCGCTGCCATACACTCGCAGCGCAATCAGCACATTGTAGAGAGCGACGATTCGGACGACGATCCGCCCGGCGGTTCCGGCGGAGGTTCGGGCGGCAATCCCACTGCAAACGATTCCAATGTATCCGATACCGCAAGGCAAAGCGATACCGCACCGGACAACGGCACGGCGACATCGGAAAGCGCGGCGGAAACGGTAGCAAGCGCAAGCTCGGCGACCGACGAAGCGGTATCCGAAGCGGCAAGCGCAGACGTGCGGGCAACGGAAACGGAAGCGGACGAACCGACGGCGGCAAGACCGATGACCGAAGAAGGCGAAACCGCACAGTCCGCCAAGAAATCGAATGTAACGTTCGGTTCGGTGGTCAAAGGCACGACAAGGCTTGCCACCATGCCCGTCGGCGTACTCAAAGACCTTATTCAGGGCGGCGTCATCGTTGCGGGCAAGAATTTCGGCGCGCGCGTGAAAAACGTACTCAAAGGAAATACCGTCATCAACCGCGCAGACGTGAAAAAGCCCGTAGAAAAAGCGGCGCAATCCGCATCGAAGGAGACCGATAAAAAATGAGATTGATACCACGAAACACAAAGGTCAAGACCAGCTTTTACAAGGGCGTGACCGTACTCGACATCGTTCTCGGCATTATTGCTTTGGGACTTGTCGCGCTCGCCCTTGCAAGCAACCTTGCCTACAAATACCTGATTGCGCTCGGCATCGTCTGCGTATTCATTCCGCTGTTCATCCCCGTGGGCGAAGACCGCATTTACAAGTGCGCGCTCTATATGGCAAAACACCTTTTCAGCCGAAAGAAATACAGAGCGGACGGCAAGGACGCGGCCAACATTCAAAGCATAATCCCCTACGAGAAAATAGACGGAAGCTGCATCGTACACAAGGACGGAAACCTGACGGGCGTAATCGAAATCAAGCCCATAGAGTTCCGTCTGCTCGGCGGAAGCAAACAGAACTACCTGATCGACGGCGTACTCACAAACGCGCTCACTTGCGTGGGCGTCGGGCAACAGGCAGCCATCGTCAAGCTCGAAAAACCGCTCGATTTCGACAAGCACATTCAGTCGGATCTCAACAAAATCGTCGCGCTTGCCGACGCGCAGGAACAGGGCGCGCTATCGCTCGAAGAATACCGGGCGAGAATCGACGTAATCGAAGACCGGCTCGCGCTTGTGGATACGCTCAACACAGATAGGCAAATCCATTACAGCTGCTACTACATAACCGTGACAGACAGGAACAAAACAAGCCTTATGGCTACGCTCTCGGTTATGCGCGGCACGCTCGTTTCGGGCAGCATTGAAGCGCGCATTCTCGAAGGCGAAAAGCTGAAAGATTTTATCGCTTTGAGCAAGAAACTCGAACCGTCGGACGCGCTCGCCGCCCCCAAAGAGGTTTCGTTCCGACTTACAAGCACGGTACAGGACGACTTGCAGCTCTCGCACTTTGTCATTGCCGGGTATCCCTTAAAGGTACCCAACGCTTGGGGCGAAGAACTGTTCGACTTGCCGAATACGAAGGTCGTTATGAAGCTGAAACCCGTCGAAAAGTCCAAAGCCTTGAAACGCATCGACAACGCCATTATGGAACTATCCACGCAAGCCAAAGGCAAAGCGAGCAAGATCATCGACAAGACCACGCACGTCGAAACGCTTTCCGGCCTGCTCGTGCGGTTGCAGAACGACAACGAGGTTCTGTTCGACACGACCTTTATCATCACCGCCTACGACGGGAAGGGCAAGACGGACAACAAAAAGGCGGTCAAGCGTAAAATACGCGAACTCGGTTTTACGTCGGCGGATATGTTCGGGCGGCAGACGGACGCGTATCTGACGAGCGAACTGACCGACTACGATGCCGTGAAAATCTCGCGCGGGATACAATCTTCGTCCATTGCGGCGTGTTTCCCGTTCGTGTCCAACGCCATCGACGACAAGAACGGAATCCTGCTCGGCGAAAACAAACTGCCCGCGTTCGTGGACTTTTTCAAGCGGAACTCGGAATACGTCAACTCGAATATGGTCGTTATCGGCAAGAGCGGCAGCGGCAAGTCCTATGCCGCCAAAACCTTGCTCACGCACTTTTCGACCTGCAACGCAAAAATCTTCATTCTCGATCCCGAAGGCGAATATTTGAGCCTTGCGAAAAACCTGCACGGCAAAGTGTTGGACGTAGCGTCAAGCAAGCACGGCAAACTCAATCCGTTTCACATCATTGCGGCGCTCGACGACGAGAACGACGACGGCACGAAGAACAGCTTTTTTACGCACCTGCAATTTTTGGAAGAATTTTATCGCCTGATCCTTTCGGGTATCAATGCGGACAGTCTGGAACTACTCAACAAGCTCACGGTCGAACTGTACGAACGAAAAGGCATTACGCCGCTGACCGACCTTTCGACATTATCGCCGGACGATTATCCTATCTTCGACGATCTTGCGGGGCTGATCGAAGAAAAGCTCGCCCGCGCGAATGACGACTACAACCGCGCGTGTCTGAAAGTGATTGAGAACTACGTTGCAAAGTTTAAGTCGGGCGGCAGAAATTCCAACCTGTGGAACGGCGCGTCCGGCTTTGAAACGGACGAAAACTTTGTCTGTTTCGATTTTCAGAAACTGCTCGCCAACAAGAACGGGCAGATCGCCAATGCGCAAATGCTTTTGGTTTTGAAATATCTCGAAAACGAAGTCATCAAGAACCGCGACTACAATCTTCTGCACGGTGCCGACCGCAAAATCATTGTCGTTGTGGACGAGGCGCATTTGTTCATTGACGAGAAGTACCCGATTGCGCTCGATTTTATGTATCAACTCGCCAAGCGTATCCGCAAGTACAACGGTATGGAAATCGTGATTACGCAGTCTATCAAGGACTTTGCGGGAACGCCCGACACGGCAAGAAAGTCTATGGCGATTATAAGCGTGTCGCAATACTCGCTTATCTTCCCGCTCTCGCCCGGCGATATGAACGATTTATGCGCGCTCTACGAAAAAGCGGGACAGATCAACGAAGTCGAAGCGGACAATATCGTACACAACGAGCGCGGCTGTGCGTTCTTAATCAGTTCGCCCGAAAGCCGCACGAATATCCGCATTGTGGCGACGCCGTACTTTGAAAAACTGTTCGGTTAAGGAGGACGGCTATGGAACGCAAAGTATTGGCATACCGCCACAGTCAAGAAGTGGACGGATGCAGAGCGGAAAAAGAAGAAGTAAGCATCGTGGACAGCCGAACGGAAAACGGCGTGACGACGTATATCGTCCGCACGCAGGACGGCATTGAGTGTACCGCTATTTATAATATTTTTACGGGTGCTTTCTATGCGGACGACGTTTACGGCGTAATCGAACCAAACGCGCGCAAGAGCCGCGGCTTTGAAATGTAAAAAATAAAGGAGACTAAAAAAATGGAACAGAAACTCAAATACAACCCCGAAGAAATGCTCGCTCAAGCGGACGAGGCGTTTGTCAAATGGATGAAAAACGAGCGTTATACCGACCTTATGGAAGTCATGCCCACGCTCGGCAAATACTCTCTGCGCAATCAAATGCTCGTGATGATGCAGAACCCCGACGCCACCAACGTCAACAAAATGAACGGCTGGAACTACAAGCGCCGGCACGTTATCAAGGATTCCAAACCCATCCGCATCGTCGCGCCCAAGTTCGCCACGCAAGTTTCTACCGATAAGGACGGCAATATCACGGAAAAGACGCTCGATACCGTTACCGGCTACGAGATAAGTTTCGTGTACGACATTGCCCAGACGGACGGCGAACCGGTCAAAGAAGTGTTTGCAGACGAAGGTACCGCGCTCGAACACTACGATGTCGTGAAAGCCGCGCTCGAAGGCTCGGTCAAGGGCTTTGCGTTCAAAACCCACGAACCTGCGGAAGACGAAAGCTACGGCGTACTCGACACGCTCAACAACACCATCTCTCTGCGCGCCGACCTTTCCAAACAGGACGCTTTGCGCACGCTCGTCCAGCAGGTCGCAACCGCCAACGTTCTGATGCGCGGACAGTATTCCAAAGGACTTTCCCCCAGCGATATGGGCAATATCCGCAGCGTGGAAGCCAGCGCCGTGACATACGCCGTGTGCAAGCGGTTAAACTTGGGCGAAACGACGTATGCCGTTCCCGATTTCGACGGAATGAGCGATAAGAGCATTTCCAGATTTGCGGAAAATATCGGGACGATCCGTTCTATTTCCCAGCGCATTATCAACGCGGCGGAAGGCGCGGTATCCAAAGAACTGTACGAACAGGCGCAAAAGCTCGCAGAGAAAGAAAATGCGGAAGCCAAGCCCGAAGTGGCGGACGTTAAACAGACGGTGCAGCAATCGGTAAAACGTACCAAAGCGACGCAGAAAACCAAGACGGAGGTGGCAATGTGATTTGCGGTGAAATCGTACCTATTATCGAAGTCGTTGATTTTAAGAGCAAAGACGAGCTCTTGAAGAAACTGCGCGAGATGCGCGACGCAACCGTCAAACTCTCGCCTGCGGACAGGCGGATCGTCAAGCAAATGCTCGGCATCGCCATTCAGGAAGTCTGCTATACGTCGGAATACGAACTGCTGCGCTTTAAGGGCTATACCGACTACAAAAAACACAAGAACAAGGAGACCGTATGAACAACGAACAACTCAATGAAATCTTTGAAGAAGCCGAACGCGACGGTAAACTCGTTGCGGTCGTAAAACAGCCCTACAAAAATCCCGAAGCGGTCGCCATCGACAAAGGATATAAAGAGATACAAAAACTTGTCGGCGGCACGTTCGACGTTGCCGACTTGCCGGACTTTGATGACATACACGGTTTCTGTAACGACGAAGGACTGCTGATCGGGTTGGAACCGAACTTTTATCGCCCCGAATGGAAAGACGCAATCGTCGGACCGGCCGTATTTCTCGGCGCGAGAAACGACGGCGAAAGCATCAGTCTTTCCCGCGAACAGGTCAAAAAGGTTACGGATTATCTCGACACGCACAGGGTAAACGACTTCGGCGAATTTTATATGAACATTCAGACGGACTTTGCGCATTACAAGCCCAAAAAGCAAGCCGCAATGTGAGGTAAGCCTATGAACGTAAAACACGACGGATTGACCTTGCACGTCGAACCCGACTACAATCCCCCGAACCCGCGCACACAAGACGACCATCTCGGCACGATGCTTTGCTGGCACAGGGATTACATATTCGGCGACCACAACCGATATAAAACCCCCGAAGATTTCCATACCAGCGAGGAAGCGAAGCGTATCTACGTTTCTTTGCCCGTGTATATGCTCGACCATTCGGGGACGTTTCTTTCGACCAAAGGCTTTGCCGACGTCGATCCCGACCGTTGGGACTGGGGACAGCTCGGTCTTATTTACTGCACCGAAGAAGCCGCGAAAAAATGGTACGGCTATCTGCCGGATAAAGCGGAACTGTACCGCCAGCTAAGCAGCGAAGTCGAATGTTACAACGACTATCTCAACGGCTCGTGGTATGAGTTCT
Organism: Christensenellales bacterium; assembly: GCA_048394785.1. Lineage (GTDB taxonomy): Bacteria > Bacillota > Clostridia > Christensenellales > CAG-917 > DBFJGL01. The sequence goes on from DBFJGL010000056.1 coordinate 49,104, forward strand.
ATATCGAAGGAAAGAACGGCGAAATAGAAGAATCGTGCGGCGGATTTTATCAGGACGAAGGCTTTACCGAGCTTCTCGGATATATGAAAGAATACGTCGAAAGCGACTACCATCCGCTGTTTGACAAGCTCGCCGCCAAAGCAGAAAAACAGGCGTATATGTGAGGTCAACAATGACGGAAAAACAATATCTTTTGACCGAGCGTATGGAAGACGAATACACGGATTACATTGACAGCTTGCTCGGCGAACACAAGCAGATCATTATCTCAATGAGCGACAAGACGACGTTTTTTGCGAATATGCTTGCGCATATCAAGGAGCGCGAACTGCCGCTCTCGCAAATCAATGCGCTTTGCGAAACGGATACACCGCTGAACGACTTGTATCTCTGTTTTATGAACAACAACGAGGATTACTTGCAGCGAGCGAATACGGCGGTCAAGGTGCTTTATCAGTTTGCCAAAGAGCAAAGAACACAAAATCAAATGTAACGGGAGGAAAAAGTATGCCGAATTGGATATGCAATCATTTAACCATCGAAGGCGAAAACGCCCTCGAAGTATTCCGCTCTCTGCTCGTCGAAAACGAGGACAGCGACTACGGATACGACCTTGATTTTAACAAGATCACGCCTATGCCCGAAGAACTGAATATTGTGAGCGGAAGCATAACAAGGAGCTGCGCCGGACTTTACATAAACGCTATGCAGGAGGGCTGCGACGCTTACAAAAAGTATGCCGCGCTGTATGTTCAGTCTTTTGGGAAAGACCTTGCTATGAGTGAAAGCGAACAAGCGAAAACAATGGAATCCGCCCTATCCCATAAGGACTTTGAAACGAAACAGCCTATGTTCAGAACCAAAGCCGACGTGTACGCCTACGGCAAAAAGGCTTTGGATAACTACGAAAAGCACGGCGCGAAAGATTGGTATGACTGGTGCTGGGAGCATTGGGGTACGAAATGGAACGCCTGCGATACGCAAATCAACGACATCGATAAGGCGAACGTCTATTTCAATACCGCTTGGAGTCCGCCGATTCCTGTTCTCGATACCCTTTCCAAACGGTATCCGAAACTGACTTTTGAATATGAGTTTGCGGACGAGGATACGAGCTATCACACGGGCGATATGACGATCCGAAACGGTGAAATCATTGCGGGCGGTTTTCTCGAAGACGGCAGCAAAGAAGCCTACGAAACTTATTTCCGGCTTTGGGGCGGCGAAACCGATTATCGCTTTAATACAAAGACGGGTAAATACGAATCCATCGATGAGGAGGTTATGTAAATGAGTACAAGAAGTTTTATCTGCGTAGAACAGGACGACGGCAGCTATAAAGGCGTGTATTGCCACAGCGACGGGTATCTTACCTATAACGGCGCAATGCTCATAGACCATTACAACAGCCGTGAAAAAGCCAACGAAATCCTTGCGCTCGGCGATTTGTCATTGCTTTGCGAAAAGCTCTACCCCGATCCCGACAAGCCGCACTCTTTCGATTTCGACCAGCGTCAGCATGACGTAACCGTTGCCTACGGCAGAGACCGCGGCGAAAAAGACACGGAAGCAAGAACGGTTACGCCCGAATCGGCTTTGAAATCGTGGGGCGAATATCTGTACGTTTTCGGTAAAGACGGGAAATGGAGCTATTACGATTTATGTGCGGACAACCCCGAACTGCGGGACGTGCAGGAAGATTTGGACGCCGAATACAAAAGTATGGAAATTGAACGGCCGCAAGACTTTTACGGCTACTTTTCGCAAGCGGCCATAGATCGGATCAAAGCCGAACAAGCGCAAATGAAAAAAAGCGAGGTCGTGATGTGATGAAGTCGTATAAAGAGCAATTTCTCGGCAATCTCGACGCCGAGATAACCGAGTTTCGGGAACAATCGCTCAAACAATCGCCCAAAGCAATTTACGACGACGCAAACCGTATCTGTTTCTACGAGTTTATGGACGACTACTTGCGGTGGGAAAATTTCAAAACCCAAGAGTACAGATTGTTTCTGCAATCGGATACGAATTTTATCTATAACCTGTGGCGGGAATCGCTGAAATGGGACGATTTCAACAACGGTAGCGTGACGGACGCGTCCTGCCTTGTGGATACCTATATTCGGGATTGCACGGCGAACCCCGTTCCGCATTGTATGTGAGGCGTTATGCTGAAAGTCAATCACATTTATCAGATGAACTGCCTGCTCGGTATTCAGAAAATGCTCGAACAGAATATGCAGGTCGATTTAATCGTTACCGATCCGCCGTATTTCATCAAGTCCACGAAAGCGGGCGGAAAAAGCGAGCTTGCCCGAAGCATCCAGCCGATGAACGACGAACTTTCCCAAAACAAGCTGACCGGCGGTATCGAGGACGTCTATCTCAAAGCGATGTGGGACGTAATGAAAGTGCCGAACATTTACATTTGGTGCAACGGCGCGCAAATCCCGCAGTACATAGATTTCTTCGTCAGACAACGCAAGTGCAAAATGGACATCATCGTCTGGCGCAAGACCAACGCTACGCCGCTGTTCTGCAACAAGTATCTTTCGGACAAAGAATATTGCCTGTACTTTCGGCGCGGCGCGTACTGCCAGCCGCCCACCTACGAGCAAGCCAAAACCGTGTACGAGCTGCCTATCAATATCAAGGACAAGCGGTTATACGGACACCCGACAGTTAAGCCTTTGCCCATCGTCCGCAATCTCGTGGAAAACAGCTCGAAGGTAGACAATCTCGTATTCGATCCCTTTATGGGCAGCGGTACCACGGCGGTTGCCTGTAAGGAACTCGGAAGAAACTTTATAGGGTTTGAAATCAACCCGGACTATCATGCGGCGAGCCTAAAAAGGCTCGCCGCTACCATTCCCACGGAGGTGAACAATGAAATATCTTATCAAAGGCGAGCTGTATGATCCCGTCAAAGTCGGCGATCCCGGCGATTGGGGTTACGGCCATCCGGACGAACATTGCCATGATTGCGGAAGCACATACGGCGAAAAACACTTGGACGGCTGCGACGTAGAGCGTTGTCCCGCTTGCGGCACACAGATGTTGTCCTGCGACTGCGGCCCCATATATTCGGTGGAAGACGATATTGACGAGCAGACTTTGGAAGAACTGAAAATCGCGCAGCAAAAAGAGCAACTGCGTTGGGACGCTGTTGTTGAGTTCGACCGCAATGCGCCGAACGGCAATATCTACGCAATCTTGGGCGCGGCGCAAAGGGCTATGCGAAAACAACAACGCATTGCCGATTACAACGAAATGTGGGAGCGCGTACAACTTGCGGAAAGCTATAACGCTGCGCTGCGCATTATCGACGAATACGTTGCGCTGATAGATACGACCGAACCCCGCAGTCAAATGTAAGGTGGGCTATGAATTTCAAGAACATTCCCGAAGAACTGCGCGTCTTGCCGAATTGGGCTTGTTATAAGAGCTATCAGGCGAAAGACAGCAAGTACAAGAAAATCATCATCAGCCCGAAGGACGGCAAATTCGCAAAAAGCAATGAACCGAATACTTGGGCGGACTTTGAAACGGCAAAGCGGTACTGCCTGCGCTATCGCTATGCCGGGCTTACTTTTGCGCTCACGAAAGGCATTACCTTTATCGACATCGACCACGCCATCGACAAAGCCACGGGCGAAATCGTATCCCCCGAAGGGCGGCAGCTTTTATCGCTTTTGTCCGACACCTTTGCCGAGCGCTCGGTCAGCGGTACGGGAATCCATATCCTTGTCAAAGGCAGCCTGCCCGAAAACGCCTTAAAGCGTAACGACGCCAAGGGCTTGGAAATGTACGATTCTTACCGTTTTATCTGCATGACGGGCGACCTTATTTCTTCCACCGTGCAGCTCAAAGACTGTTCGGACACAATCAAGGAAATCAACTACAAATTTATCGGGAAACGAAAGGAATACGCCTCGACATACATACAAGCCACAAAGTCGGACAGCGAACTGCTGGACGCAATCCTGAACTCGCGGCAAGGCGAGAAATTCCGCCGGCTATACGACGGCGGAATCAACGAGTATCCGTCCCACAGTAACGCGGACTTTGCGCTCTGTTCGATCCTTGCTTGGTGGACGAGCGACGCGTCGCAGATCGACCGCCTGTTCAGAAACAGCGGACTTTACCGCGACAAGTGGGACAGACATCTCGGCGGATCGACCTACGGTATGATTACCATTGAAAACGCTTTACGGTCACAGCCGCCGAGAGTGTTCCGCTTTTCAGGCAATGCCGCGCAAATGTGACAAGGAGGTTTTATGCTGCGACTTGCAACCGTCTGCACGGGCATAGGCGCACCCGAAAAGGCGCTCTCTTTGCTCGGCATCCCATACGAGCTGGTGTTTTTCAGCGAGATAGACAACGCCGCCATTCGTTCCTACTGCGCCATTCACGGCATTGACCGGGCGAAGAACTTGGGCGATTTATCCGCTATCGACTATGCAAAACTGCCTGCGGGTATTGACCTTATTGTGGGCGGTACGCCGTGTCAGGACTTTTCCGTAGCAGGGCTCGGTAAAGGCGGCGAAGAAGGCTCCGGCACCCGTTCCAGCCTTATGTGGTACTACGTCAGGCTCATTGCGCACATCAAGCCGAAGGTCGTTATCTGGGAAAACGTCGCCGCCGTATTGAACAGCAAGCATATTCGGACGTATCGTAAATTCTACTATGCACTCAACGGGCTGGGCTACAAAATTCAGGTCGGCGTGCTCAACGCGAAATTCTTTAACCTGCCGCAGAACCGCGTGCGCGTATTCGTGGTAGCCGTCCGAAAGGACGTGGATTTGCCGTTTGCTTTTCCGCACGGCTACGATTCGGGGATACGGATAAAGCACCTTTTGCAAGACGACGTGCCGGACGCTTTCTTTACGATGTCGTTCGACGATATGGACGTATACAAACGGCAGTTTCTCTCTACCCATCATATCATGTCGCTCGGACGGATCAAGAACAAAAAGTTCAAGCAAACCAACGAAGTGCTTTCGATAGACGGTATTTTTGATTGCCTGACCACAAAGCAAGGCAACTACATTGTGGACGACCGATTGCCGAGAGAAAAGCCGATACGTCGGCTCACACCCTGCGAAGCATTCCGCTTTATGGGCTTTGAGGACGAGGATTTCCAAAAGTGCAGATACCGCTACGAGCAGTCCGGCGATACAGTACGGCGTTTCAATTATGTCTGCGACGGAGATATATTCGCGCAAGCGGGCAACAGCATCGCCGTCAACGTGCTTATGGCGCTGTTCGGCGAACTGTACGGCGTGGAATGGCAACACAAGGTGTTCAAAGAACGCTACAAAACCGAAGAACAACTTTTATATGAATTGCCGCTCTTTTCCTATATGCGGGACAATGCGGCGTAGGAGGTGAAAACATGACGCGAGGACAAATCGCTATTATTACGCCCGAAGGAAAGATATTGACGTCAATAGAGTTCAACGGCGATATGTACTATTCGGGATACGGACAGGAAGTGTTCGAGGGACTGGAACTTGCGGAAAACATAGACGAATACAAGGAACTCGTCGAAGATTTCAATCACGAACATTTCGGATATAAAGAAGAACTCTTTTACGAATGTCCCGACAGTTTTCTCGATATGTCCGACGACTATTTCGGCAAGTGGTTTTCCGATTACGTCTATATCAAAAATCTTTCGGACAAGACCGTCATCTTTACGGATGCGGAAAAACAGAAAGTCGCTCTCGAACCCGAAGCGACGCTCGCGTTTTATTACGGAAGATTTTATGCAAGCGATACCGAAGACTTTGAAAACAGAGAGTTTATAGAGGAACTCGAAACCCTGCGCCGAAAGCTATGCGATCACAGCGCAAGCGAAAACTACTCGAATATCTGGAACGCCTGTGCCGACTTCGATAACGGACATCGTGGGTTCTACTTAACCGACCGTATTCAGGAGCAGGACTTTGTAACCGAAGATGTTTTAGAGTACATTGTCAAAAAGAATGCAACCGAACTTTCGCGTTTACGTTGCTTTATAAACGATACTTATGAAGATGACATTTACAGATTGGACGGATACGGCAATCTTGCCAACGTCAACGATTCCGATTTTGAGGATTTACTCGATTTGCTCGTCGAAGAAGTAGACGGACAAATTACACCGCCGATAGCAATGGAGGCCGCTTGCTTATGAGAATGTACCGCGACGAAACGATGAACATTGAAGCGCTTATTACAGCCGAAGTAAAGCGTTTGTCCGAAAAATACGGCAAATCCTATCTCGACTGCGAAGAACTGGTTGAAATGACCGGACTGGGGCGCGATAATGTCCGCGCCCTTATGGGCAGCGCAAATTTTCCCGTAACCTGCGTAGGCAATCGCAAAGTTGTCAGTATCCTTGCTTTTGTCACTTGGCAGATGCGCGGTTTTGACAAGGGAGGTAACTATGCCGCGTAAAAAAACCGCCACTCGGCGCGGAAACGGCGAAGGCTCTATCTATCAACGCAAAGACGGCCTTTGGATTTCGCAAATCACAATAGGCTTAAAACCGAACGGTAAGCCTGACAGAAAGACGTTTACGGGCAAAACCCGCGCGGAAGTCGCCACGAAAATGATACCGTACTTAAATCAGGACACGGGCAAAGTTCACGTCGCCCGCGAGGACGTGTCCATTGAAAAACACATGATGTTCTGGCTGATGAACTATAAAATCACGACCGTAGCGCCGCGCACGTTTGAATCGCAGGTACGAAATGCCAAGCGGCATATCTTTCCCGTGTTCGGGAATTTTCGTCCGCAGGATTTGAACATAGACAATCTGCAACCGTTTTTCAAGGGACTGCTCAACTGCTTTGAACTCGACACGGTGAAGAAAATCAAATATCTGTTTTCGGACTATCTCGAATACTGTACGGACAGAGGTTTGATTGACGGCAACCCGATTACGCGTATCAAGTTCAAGTCCATTGAACGCAAGGCAAAGTCCAATCCCGAAGGCATCGAAGAAAAGGCTATGCCCGAAGAATTGCGGGAACCGTTTCTGAAAGCGCTCAACACCGACCGACTGTTCAAGGCATTTTGCCTGACGGCTATGTTTGCAGGTTTACGTCCGGGCGAAGTCATCGGATTGAAATGGCGGGATGTAGATTTCAAGAACGGTACATTGTCTGTGGTGCGGGCAATGACCGTAGAGCCCGAATTTGACGACGAAGGAAATGTCGTCAAGCGAAATACGATCATCGGAAAAACAAAAACTGCGGGCAGCGTGCGGACAAATCCTATTCCCAAACTGCTTTTGGACGCATTGCAGGAATGGAAAGAATACCGCACCGCCCAGCAACGGGAAACAGGCTATCCGCTTGCAGGAATCAACGATTTCGTATTCGGTACGGACAAGGGCGCTTTGCGTTCCTATTCGGGTATCAAGCACATGTTCGACCGCTTTCTCAAACGTAACGGTCTGGATGATAAAGGCATCCATTTCTATGAGTTGCGCCACACCTTTTCCAATACTTTGTTTGAACAGAATACCAATCCGCGCGTTGTACAATCCCTTATGGGACACCGCAAGATTGAAACGACTATGATATATAATACTGTAAGGGACAACAAGTATTTGGAAGGTGCGGTCGGCGTTTTCGACAGCCGATACGAAACAGCGGCGGAAGCCGTGGAAGAAAGCGAAGAACGAAAAAAATATTATAGACCGCCCAAGAATACAAGCGAAGACCGCACTGCTGCGACGCCAAAGAAACAACCGGCGCCCGATGGCGGTACAACTAAAACAGACGACCTTACGCAGAAAGTGGCGGCGTTTATGGCGGAAAACGGGATAGAAGATTTGGAAGAATTTTTGTCGGGTATCAAGAAAAAACAAAAAAACTTTCAAATGGACTAAAAGGGATGTGCCCTACCTATAAGAAAAAAGGGACGTCTGCAATTGTCTGCAATTAGGGCAGTTTTAGGGCGTTTCGGGCAGAATTAGAACGACGGCGATTAGGGAGAAGGTCAACCTTGCTAATCGCCGTATTTTTTACGCAAAATCGTCTGCAATTCGTCTGCAATAGCACTTTTTCGTTTTTTCGGAGTTTTCGCTAAAACCCCATATTTAGTATCAATATAACGAAAAAACCACCATATTTGGTGGTTTTTCTTTGGAGCTGCTAACCGGATTTGAACCGGTGACCTCGTCCTTACCAAGGACGTGCTCTACCTACTGAGCCATAGCAGCGTATATAGTTTTTTGCCGATTTTGTAGGGTTTCGGCAACCCTTGTTTTTGCGGCTGGCACACCTTACCAAGGAAGTGCTCTACCTGCTGAGCTATATCAGCGAATACTGCTTATACTGTTGCTTGTCCGTCAGGTCGATTATGGCTCGATTTCGACCGCCGCGGCGTGGTTGCCGAAGCTTAACAAGCTATTCAATTATAAGTAAAGACGAAATTTTTGTCAATTAAAATAATGCCAAAATGCAAATATTTGTTGCGGGAGGTCGGAATATATTTTGAGATTGATAAAGCAGGGGAAAAATGAAATGAAAAACATAAGAAAAGTGGGTTGAAGCGTGAAAACGCGCGAATAAAACAGACTTTTGTTTGACTGTATGGTTTTTTGTGATAGAATGAAATCGATAAATGATTATAGGGGGAATTTATGGATTTATACCACTGTTTTACGCAGTCGCTTAAAAAGGAGCTGATACCGGCTTTGGGCTGTACCGAGCCGATTGCCATTGCCTATACCGCGGCGATAGCGCGCGATACGCTGGGGTGCGAGCCCGAGCGCGCCGAGCTTAAAGTGAGCGGTAACGTTCTCAAAAACGTAAAGAGCGTGTCCGTGCCGAACACGGAGGGAATGAAGGGCGTGGATTCGGCTTGTGTGGTCGGCATGGTCGGCGGCGACGCGTCGCTGGGGCTGGAAGTTTTGCAGAAGGTGAACGCGGAACATATCGTCAAGGCGCGCAAACTGCTTGCAGACGGTTTTTGCGCGGTGGAACACCTTGTGTCCGACGAGCCGCTGCACATCATAGTCGCGGTTTATTGCGGCGATAAGAGTGCGGAAGCCGAGTTGAAGGGCGGTCACACGCGTATCGTAAGAAAAGCAGTGAACGGCGAAACGGTGTTCGAACTTGACGAAAAACAGGAAGAAGAAGCAAGGGTACATTGCGAATTAAAGGATATTTACGATTTTGCAAACAGCGTCAATCTGGACGACGTGCGCGAAGTTATCGAGCGGCAAATCAGATATAACAGCACGATTTGCAGAGAAGGTCTTAAAAACGATTACGGACAAAACATCGGAAAAACATTGCTCAGCGTGTATGGCAACGATGCAAAAATCAGCGCACGCGCGCTTGCGGCGGCGGGCTCGGACGCGAGAATGAGCGGTTGCAGTCTGCCCGTGGTCATAAACAGCGGCAGCGGCAATCAGGGAATTACCGTATCAATACCCGTAATCGAGTTTGCAAGAGAACTCGGCGTAAGCGAGGATAGGCTCTATCGCGCGTTGGTGCTGTCCAACCTTGTCGCAATACATTTGAAGCAGGGTATGGGCAAACTGTCCGCTTTCTGCGGAGTGGTGAGCGCAAGCTGCGGCGCAGGCGCGGGTATAACGTATTTGCACGTCAACGATTACGATATGATTGCTAAAACGATAACGAACACCATTGCGAACGTATCGGGTATCGTGTGCGACGGCGCAAAAGGTTCGTGCGCGGCGAAAATAGCGTCGAGCGTGGACGCGTGCATTTTGGGACACTATCTTACGATGTCCGACAACACTTTCAGAAGCGGCGACGGTATTGTGCGCGACAGCGTAGACCAAACCCTTGACGGCGTTATGCGCATAGGTAAGGACGCAATGAAGGAAACGGATAACGAAATACTCAACATAATGTTCGAGCAATACAAATAAATTGTGCGCGGATTGTCATTAAATTCGGCGCGCGAAGATAAAATTATAAAAATACATAAAGAGGGAGTAAATTATGTCTAACATCACAAATGAACCCAAAAACAAGCTGAAACTGTTGCAGACCATTAGAGGTCAGCTGGAACAGAGAGCCATATGGCTCGCACTGCTGTCGCAGGAAGCCGAAAAGAAAGGCGTGGATATCACCACTTTCGGGCAGGAAGCAATCAATCAATGCGGCGTTATGCAGGGCAAGGACCTCGCGCAGGGCAGCACCGATTTGCGCGACCTTAAAAAACGCCTGTTCAGCAAGGGCGCGAGAATGGTTTTTGAAATGGAACTGCTCGAAAGCACCGAAGACAAGCTTTCGCTCGATTTCCATTATTGCCCGTTGGTAAAAGGCTGGCAGAAAATGGGGCTGAGCGACGAGGAAATAGCAAGACTTTGCGACACCGCGATGTGCGGCGACCACGCCATTGCAAGACAGTTCGGCGCGGAACTGCACCTCGGCGACGTTATCGCAAAGGGCGCGCCTATATGCCAATTGCGCTTTGTCAAGGATAAGAAAGACTGATAAACGAAAGGCAACAATATGCCGATAGACAGTTTTAATATGCAAAACCGCACGATAAAGTGCGGTTTTGCTATTTTTATAACGGTGATAATGCATTTCGTAAAGACGGGTGCGGGATTAGTGTGCGTTCCTATTTAGGGGATTGCCGCGCGCTCGAAAATTGTTTCGCTCGCATTATTGTGACGGTTGTCGCAATTTAACTCGCTCCTGAAATTTTCTCGCATTCCGCGTGCGTTATGTTGCGCACTGCGTGCTTCACGCTTAATCGCACGCGGGTTCCTGTGTATAAGTTATAGTCGCTTACTTAGGGGATTGCCGCGCGTTGCTCGCAATGACAGGTTATATATAGTGTCACTGCGAACGGAGTGAATGTAATGAACGGAGTGCGGCAGTCCCATATACAGAAACTTTATGTACGGGAATAAGTTATCGTCGTTTATTTAGGGGATTGCTTCGTCACTCTTTTATCGTTCCTCGCAATGACCGCTCGAAAATTGTTTCGCTCGCATTATTGTGACGGTTGTCACAATGCAACTCGCTCCTGAAATTTTCTCGCATTCCGCGTGCGTTATGTTGCGCACTGCGTGCTTCACGCTTAATCGCACGCGGGTTCCTGTGTATAAGTTATAGTCGCCTGTTTAGGGGATTGCCGCGCGTTGCTCGCAATGACCGCTCGAAAATTGTTACGCTCATATTATTGTGACGGTTGTCACAATTTAACTCGCTCCTGAAATTTTCTCGCATTCCGCGTGCGTTATGTTGCGCACTGCGTGCTATACGCTTAATCGCACGCGGGTTCCTGTGTATAAGTTATAGTCGCCTGTTTAGGGGATTGCTTCGTCACTCTTTTATCGTTCCTCGCAATGACCGCTCGAAAATTGTTTCGCTCGCATTATTATGACGGTTGTCACAATTTAACTCGCTCCTGAAATTTTCTCGCATTCCGCGTGCGTTATGTTGCGCACTGCGTGCTTCACGCTTAATCGCACGCGGGTTCCTGTGTATAAGTTATAGTCGCTTACTTAGGGGATTGCCACGCTACGCTCGCAATGACAGGGTAATATAAACGATTCAATCGGATAAATCGAAAACGCAATGATAGTCCTCCTCCCGTGTCACTGCGAATGGAACGAACGTAGTGAGTGAAATGTGGCAGTCCCCTATGTAGAGGAGAATGCTGTGCGGATGGTGATTAGTGAGCGTTTCTATGTAGAGGAATATGCTTGTGTTTCGGAGAAAATACCTTATCCCATCGTGTCATTGCGAATGAAACGAGCGTAGCGAGTGAAATGCGGCAATCCCCGATGTAGAGGAATACAGTAGATATTACAGATAATAGGGTCTTCGTTCCTATTTAGGGGATTGCCACGGGGCATTGCGCAAAGCACAACACCCCTCGCAATGACAGTATAAACATGGTCGCAAACGGATAAATATACTTGTAGCAACGACCGCATATACAAAGCGTCACTGCGAGGAACGGAGTGACGCGGCAGTCCCCTATGCAGAGATGTACGCTGTGAGTTACCGCCCCACCGCGTGTGCGGTAGCGTGTAGCACGCAGTGCGGAACATAACACACGCGGAATAAAAAAATAGCAAATAATATTGCTATTTTTCTCTATTAACAAAAATAATTATCATAACCATTTTCAGAATGTAGAGTTTTCCCTTTTAACTGTAAATTGCTCTCAGAAGGCAAATTAACGATGAAACTTGTTTCTTTGGCTTCTTCTTTAACTTCTAATTCTTCAAATGTTATTGGCTGACTAATTTCAACTTTTTCAAGATATCCATCTTTCATCTTGTTTAAATATTCTTCTTGATTTGAAAGGAAACCAGTTCTACCTGACAAGTTTATAGTAAAAATACTATTTGCAGAAGCTAAAACAACTGATGTTTGTAAAAACCCTCCAGAAACACCCTCAAATTCAGTTGCATTTAAAATTTCAAGTTTATTTGGGTCTATGTTATTTTGTGAAAAGTAATCTTTAACCTCTTGTTGTTCATATGCAAATGCTGCAATATCGTTTGCTAATTGTTGTTCTTGAACTGATTGTTCAATTTGATTAAAATCTGAAAAAGTAGTTTTATCTAAAGATTTATATAGGCTTTCAAACTTATCGACATTTGACATATCTGCGGATTGAAGAGACATCAAACCCTTAC
>DBFJGL010000057.1:0-4258 GCA_048394785.1 Christensenellales bacterium
ACATAATAACATAGTTATCTATCATTATCAAGCGTTATTGCGTTTTCTTTGCCAAGCATTTCTTTAACATACCTTTTCTCCGCCCGTCGCAATGCAAAACCACATTTTAATATCGGCTTTTTCTTCGACATTTTCAAACGCATTGAAATCGACTGCGGAGAATGTTATCATATCTTTACCCCATCTCTTTCAGGACGGATAAACGCTTATGAGAAAAACAAGTTCTCTCATTCCGATGCCTGCGCTCGTTTCGGTCGTTGCCCTATTCTGTGCGCTGTGCTTGACCGGTGCATACCCGACGGCTGCCGCAACGGCAGACGGGGTTATCTTCTCGGCAACCGACGGACGCATTGTCGCTTTATGGGAATTTTCGGATATTCCCGACGGCGGATACGACGGTTATGAAGTCTTCGTAAACGATGAGTTTCTGACTTCTTCCGCTCAAAAATCCGCAGACATCACCGACTCTTTGTCGCGGCTCGGAACGCATAAAGTAAGAATAATCCCCGTTTATAACGGAAATCTCTTAACCGACAAATCGATTGAAAGCGTTTATATGCACTCGGTGCCGATAGCTTCGCCCGAAAATCTGCGGTACTCCGACGGAATTCTGAGTTGGAGCGCGGTAAAATACGCCGATTCCTATACCGTTGTCATAAACGGTATTACGGTAGCCGAGCTGACGCCGTCAGAACTTTCGCCCTTAGATATTTCGCGGTATATTGCCGACGGGTTTAATTATACCGTCGCCGTTTCGGCTGTAAGCGACAGCGAATACTGTCCCAATAAAACCGCGGCGGCGTCTTTAACATTCTCGAATTTTACTGCTCCGCGTGCGGTCGAAAACATATTCGTTTATTACAACGGAACAGTCTTTACGGCTGTATGGTCGCCCGTAAACGCAGATAAATACGGCTATTCTCTGCGCTCGTCGAAAGACAACGCCGTAATATCGTCGGGATATGCAACAGACGCCCGCCTTACGCTCGGCGAAGTCTTACCCGACGGAGATTACGTTCTGTCCGCCTGCGCCGTGCGAAACGAAATCAACGGCGCAAGTTCGGAAATAGCTTTTAACATAACCGACGGCAGCGTAACGATAAAACAATCCGTCGGAATTAAACGAACGGCCGACGCACGCACGTCGATAGGCGAAAGGCAGTCGATTACACCGTTTCAATCGCCGAGTTAGAGAACTCGCGCCCCCTAACGGACTCGGGACTCGGCAAACCGCCCGTACGTTCTTCAATCGCCGTTCACCAAAAAACAATACTTACACAAAAGACAAATCTTATGAAAAAACTTCACTCGCTTCCGCGCAAAACCAATAAACGCATTGCCGTTATCCTGGCGGCATTTCTGCTGTTGCTGTCGGCATTCCTTCTTGCCGCCTGCAACGACGACGAAATAAATTACTCAGCCGACGGCATAACCGTGAGCGGCAGAATAACTTTTAACGGCAATCCGCTAAGCGGCGTTGCCGTAACCGTAGGCGGAGAGCATAAAACGTCCACCACTGCCGACGGAATTTATATGATAAAAGGTCTGAATTGCGGAGATAAAATAGCTTTTCTGTCGGAAGACTACACATTTACTCCTTCCGAATACACCGTAACGACAGAGGCTTTTGACTTAAATTCTACCGCAAAACTCAAAAACACGTCCACTCCCGAAGAGCCCGACAACCCCGATCCGGACAATCCGGATAAGGAAGAACCGGATAATCCCGACACAGAGGAACCCCTGCCTCCCGAAGAAGAACCCTCCGTTTCAAACCCCGTAAATTTGGCGTTCGCCGCAAATTACGCCGAAGCATATCTTACGTTTGCGGCTCCCGTTAACGCAGACAGAATAAATCTCCGTCTGTCCGCAAGCGACAACGTCTGTTTTGACGGTTATCTCGACGTTTACCCTCATTCTTCCTTGACGACGGGCTCGCTCCTTATAGACGATAACGAGTACGCAATTTATAAACTTAATATCATTCCTTTCCTCGAAAACAAAACCGTTTTGACCGCTTCCGTGTATTGCGTTTACAAAGACAAAATTTCTCAGACAATGACGGTTGCTATCCGTTACACCCCGTTACTGTCCTCGCCCGAGAACGTAAAACTCAACGGCGAAATGCTTTCGTGGAACGCGGCGCGTTGCGGCTATTTTGACAATAACGCAAGTTTAATATCATATAACATCTATGTAAACGGCGTGTTTGCACACAATACCCCGAATTTACAAGTGCGTTTAACCGAGCTCGTTACATCGCTATATCCGTCCGAGTTTCCCGACGAAACAAAAACGATACCGAACGGCGCAGAAATAACCGTGCGCGCAATATTACCCGACGGAACTTATGCCGACGCCGCACCCTATGTGTACGATAACGCGTCTCGGCTCCGTTAGTCGGTTTGCCGACCTCGCAATTAACCCTATCGATGTGCGTCGTATTTGCCGTTTAACGAGATAAAAGACGCACCGAACCGAAACGACTATCCCGATACGATATTTGAAAAGACAAGTTATTTTTAGGATTTTCAAATTATAAGCCTCGCTCGTTTGCATTTTGCTCCGCTTTGTTATATCCTTTATCGGCAGGTTGATACGGGCGATATGTAAAACATACTCTGCCGTATAATATTACGTGCCTCGAAAAATCAAAAACACGCGGTTTTACCGCATATCCGTTTGAGCAAGACAATATGACGCAAGAAAACATACAAGAACTTTATAAAAACAACGGGTTGGTATATTACACCCCGTTAGAGGAAGTGCTGAACACTCTTTCGCACGCCTCGGGCATTCTGTTCGGCTTAATCGGAATGGTGTTTATGCTGTTAAAAGCGTCTTCGACCGCAAGCGTCATCGTCGCAGTCCTCACCGCATTGGGATTTATGATTCTGTTTGTCGCGTCAACCGCATACCACGCCGCCGTCAAATTAAATCACAAACGCGTCCTTCGCAAGCTGGACTATTGCGCGATAAACTTTCTCGTATTATCCTGTGGAACGGGCCCCTGCCTTTTATACGGCAATACGGCGGGCTACGTCGTATACGCGCTGAGCTGGGCATTATCGATTGCGGTTATCGCTCTATGTTTCATAAACTTCGAAAAGTTCAGAAAGTGGGCGATTGTCTCTATCTTTATAGTAAGCGCGCTTATGGCGGCGTCATTTGTAATAACGCGTCAATACATACCCAAAATCGCCTTGGAGTTTTACGTGTCGGGGTTGACGTTAGTCATCATCGGAGCAATAACTTTCGGCATAAAGAAAAAATATGCTCACTCGCTTTTCCACATATTCGTGCTTATGGGACCGGTGTGTTTCTTTATGTCAAACTATTTTCAACTCGCCTAGCCCATGCAGTCTTATCGCTTTCCTTTCAGCGCTCAAACGCTCAAAATACTTTTCGATAAATCGAAACAAATATATCCTTTCCGCTTACAGCAATTCCGCAACTTTTATATTGCGCACTCGCACAACCGACTTTATTATGCATTTCACGGGCTTTTAAGACGTTTATGCCGAGTGCCGACGCAACCTATCGCCTGCGTCAAATTATCTCCGTCGTAAATCGAACCTTTCACAAATTACGCTTCGCGCTCGAATTGTCAAATCCCGTCACTGCACACGACAGCAAACGCAAGCATTTTAAGCATACAGAACCGATAGAAAAACATTTCACAACACTATATACGCTATACACAAACCCTTGTTTGTTAGTTGCCTAACTATTATAATAAACATTTCAGAATAAATAAAGATTTTATATTCAAAAAGGGGTTTTCTTTATTATCGCTTATGTTTTTACGGCTATTTACGATACTTTCAACGCAATATAAGCAGCTGCCATATAATTTTTTAACATCTTTTCTTCCACCTCTTGTAGTTTATCCGCCCAAATATTCACAGAATTTCGGCTGTACAACGCATCAGACGCCAATACAAGCAGATAGCAATAAACGTATATTATCGAGCTTAGCCGCTTAATATCTTTTACGCACGCTCAAAAACACTGCAAAAATCGACTTTATACCGTGTACGAATGCCAATTATTTGTACCAGCGCCACATTTTGCGGCATTTTTAACACTTCAAACTCCATCTTTTGCGGCACACATAGAATACAACCCTCTCAATTTTTATGTTTCTTATAATATTTTTGTGAAACCTGTAATTTTTTTCTATAATTTTTGTGTAACAATTACAGTTAAATTTTCACGGTGAAAGCTCTGTATTTTCGACCAAAATTTTTCACGATGA
>DBFJGL010000058.1:0-3832 GCA_048394785.1 Christensenellales bacterium
CTCGTGCAGTCGGCAAGCATCGGCATTGCGGAAAAACTGTTCGTATTTCTGTCCATTCTGCCGATGTCATTTCTGTCCTCGCTCTCCGCTTTCGTTGCTCAGAACGCAGGGTGCGGCAATTTTGCGCGAGCGTCCAAAGCCTTGGTTTCGGCAGGCGCGGTGTCGCTCGCTTTCGGCGCGGCAATGTTCTTCCTTACCTTCTTCGGCGGTCACTTGCTCGCGTCGATTTTCAGCACCGACGCCGACGTTATAACCTCCACCGCGCTTTATTTCAAAAGTTGTTCTTTTGAATATATCCTCATTTCGGTTACGTTCTGTATGCTCGGATATTTCAACGGGCTCGGAAAAACCCGCTTTGTTATGATACAGGGGCTGTTGACCGCATTCGGCGTGCGCATTCCCCTGTCCTATCTCTTTCGCTCTCTGCCGTCGACAAATATGATGATGATTGGCATCGCCGTGCCCGTATCCGCCGTTGTCAGCCTCATTCTATGCCTTATATACTTCTTCGTCGTACGCAATAAACTGCGCTTCGCACATCTCTGCACCCTTCCCTACACCCCATTGCACACCGCTTCCGAAGCCTCCTCAAACGCCGTTTCGGGAAATTCCACAAACGCTTGAATCCCAAAAACTTATCTATAAATTACCGCGAATAAACCCAAATGTCGTTAACCGTACTTTTAATAATGCAACATAATTTACTCAAAGCAAAACCTTGCCTCTATACCTTTTGACATCTTAATTTACACTCAAAATTACATATAACATTGCCGCGCACAATTACAAACGACGCTATTACACAGTCAAAAAACGTCGCATACACTTAAATTGTCTTGCACAAAAAATCATATTTACTGCGGCTTAACGCATATAAACTCAGTCACATTCCTAAAAATTTAATTAAAAAACCGTGTAAGTACTTTATATCGCACACACGGTTTTTTGGCGGAGCAGTAGTAACCTAAAACGAATAATTAAAACGCCCTAAATTGTAATTTATATGTCAACCCAACTTGTTTTTAAGTCTTTGTAAACTCTGCATTTTTGCGCGGTAAATTTCAATACGCAATAGTCGGGGTCAGTTTTACCTTTTTTATAAAACATAGTATCACCCATACGCCACATTTCGTCTTTACTGTTTTGGTCTGTCAATACTTTCATTGTGCCAACAAGCATAACGCCCGTATAACTGAAACGACCGCGTTTATAAAAATATATACACGCTTTCTCGTTGTCATTATATTGTGAAACTCGCATAGAAGAAGTGTTTGTGGAAAAATAAAAATTGTTACCGTCAATTTTTCGCGGCGCAAGCATTGCCTTCGTATTGGGAAAACCGTTTTCGTCAACCGATGAAATCATTGCCGTTTTCTGTTCATTTATAAATTCAAGAACCTGTTCTTTTGTCATTGAAGCTATCTCCGCTAAATTACTGTTTATCGCTCTATTAGAGCAAATATATTATAGCAAAAACAATACCTATTTTCAACCATATAACGCTGTGTAAGAGTAAAATGGCACTGTGGTGGGTGCTTAATATAACGAGCGGCTCGCTACGCTCGCCGTCAAGCAACAGCCACAAAGCAAAATAAACAGAATAAAAAAATGAAAAGCCTACGCCGTCAAAAGCAAAAATGGTAACTAAATTCGGTGTTATTTGCAGGTATTTCACAATAAAAAAACCTTATACAAACCGAGAGTTCGCATAAGGTTCTATTATTGGCGGAGAAGGAGAGATTCGAACTCTCGAACCGCTTGTGACGGTTACACGATTTCCAGTCGTGCGCCCTCGACCAGACTAGGCGACTTCTCCACGGCTTTTATATATGTGGGTGACAGTTGGACGATATGGAAAACAACACCATATGCCGCAACTGTTATGAGGACACCCTCTACCCAACGCGTTTGATTATAGCTTATCGCGGACGTTTTGACAAGCGGAAATCCGAAATATTTTGCCGTTTGCAAAAAATATTTACAAGTGCACAAAACCGCCTGATTTTTTGCCGATAAATTTATTTACAGACCGCCTTTTAGCGCGGAAAAAGCCGATTGCAAGCGCGCTCCGTCAACCGTTTTTGCTCATTCTGCGCGCAATTTCTTTAAGCAAATCGTAGGTGGCTACAACGTCGCTCATCGCTCTGTGCGCGTTCTCGTGAGCAAAGCCGAAGTGCCGCGACAGCGTTTCGAGCTTGTAGTTAGGACTCTCGGGAATGTATTTACGCGCATTGTCGAGAGTGTCGAAAACTTCGTTTTCAAAGAAATAGCCTTCGCGTTGTCCTACTTTGTTGAGCAGCGGAAAGTCATAGCCGTTTACGTTATGTCCCACAAGAACCGCTCCCCTCGTGAATTTATAAAAATCGGGAATCACTTTAGCTGCGGAAGGCGCGTCTTTCACCATTTCGTCGTCGATATGCGTAATTGCCGTTATGCGCGCAGGTATGGCAAACCCCGGATTCACGAGCGTATTGAAACTCTCAATTGCCTTGCCGTCTTTGACTTTAAGCGCGGACAGCTCGATGGGTTCTGCGGTTTCGGGGAACTTATCGGTTGCCTCGAAATCGAATATTACAAAGGTTTTATTCTTCAACATCGGCAAAACCTTGGATTCGGCGCTTGAAAACAAATCCGTTTGAGCCATTTCCGAATACGGCTCCGGGCGTACGGTTTCATACGAGAGAGGCTCACCTTTTTTGGTTATCAGCCGTATGGAAGAAAAGTCGATATCGGCAGCAAAAATCGCGTTCACGGTGAACCCGAGCGCATTGTTATACGACGAAATTGCAGTTTTACCGGCGCACACCACCTGAGTGTAATCCTCAATCTTTTCAAAAGCCTCTCTCTCCTCCGGCTTCAAGAAACTTACGCATTCGATTTTGCCCGTCGTATCGTCGAGGTAAAACCGAGCGAGCGGCAACTTTTCGGGACCTGATTTCGGGTCGTCGGGATTGAATTTCTTGTTATTGTACTCACGTATGTTGACGCCGTACATTTTACCGCACAAAACCACGTTTTCGAGCGCGCCCTTGACGTCCGTAATATAATTAGGCATTTGACTTATGCCGCCAACCCTGCCGCGCGCATAAATTTTATCGCCGGTTTCGACGCTGACCAATCTCAGCGAAGTATCGGTTCTAACCACTGTATTTACGGAAATATCCTCGTCTTCGACGCTCGATGCGTCAAGCCGCTTCTCGTATGCGGTAACTTCCACCACCTGGTTGAAATTAGCGTCGAGATAGTCTTCGAGCTTTTCCTTTTCGCCGCCTGCGTCAAACATCATATAAATGGGCGTTTCAAGCTGCAATTTTATCTCTATGTACTTATCCGACACCGACACGGCAAGCGCGTTTTCGTCAAGACGGGAAAAAATGGCTTCGTTATGGCTGTTGAAATATTCGAGCACCTTGTTTCTTACCACGTTTTCGTCGGCAAAAGCTTTGACGTATTCAACCGTAACCGCAACGCCTTCGAACATAGACTGAACCATATCTTTGATTTTATTCTTATCGTCATCGGTAAAGCGCGCAAGGTTAGCGCTCGATATATTAAACCGCACGACAAGAGCGCGTTTACCTTCGTCGTACTCCGCATTGTTGAGTTTAATCACCTCGTCGTATTCGCCGCCGCTTAAGCGGCTGAAATGCTCTGTAAACTTGTTCATTTAATCTCCTGCATTACGCGCAAAATCGCAAACTATGCGCGCTATGCTTGTGTATCCGTATTTATTCGTTTATACCTCATTTATAGTTTTAGGACGTCGATAATTGTTAAAGTATTATATAAAATCGTTATTTTGATAATACTTTTCCCAATAATTCCATAAATC
>DBFJGL010000059.1:0-9720 GCA_048394785.1 Christensenellales bacterium
TATATAGGTTATATATTTATCATCGCTTATAATTGCGCGCAAGCACGCGTGTTACCCATAACATAAGGACAAAGCACCGCGCTTGCATTCATATCGGGACTGCACGGCTAAATATAAACGCGTGCGCACCATAAAAAAAGCCCCGTTAAAATGAGGCTTTTTCTGTCTGATTCTTCAATTTGTTTTAATTGCGGACATTATCTACGATATTATCGATAGCTATGACAAGCGCAATAAGAAACGGCATTTCATCGTCCGGACCCTCGAATTCAAACGAATCTCTGAAAAGCACATCTGCGGCATTTGCAAACTCTCTTCTGATATAGCCTACGGGGACATTATCTCTGACAATGGTGGCTGTTGCCGAAAACCACTTACCGTCAACGCGCATTTCCGTTCCGTCGGAGATGATATCGAACCCGGGCTTGAAAAAGCGATTTTTTACTTTTACAATGCGCTTTTTTGTTTGCGCGTCATAGATAAAACTGCTGTGGATGAAGAAATTGAACCACCTATTGCGCACTTTGTATAGGACGTTGTCGTCCATATCGCAAATCTTTTTGACTCTGGTGAGGCTGAGCGCTCTGCCCTGCACCTTGTAAATGTCCTTTCCGCTTGCATCCTTAACGGTAGAACTCCCGCCCAATGAAACGATTTTGTTTTTGATATAAACCTTCATAAGTACTCCTTTTGTGCAGGCAAAGCCAACACAACTCAAACTACCGCTTTATAAAAATATCATACGACTATATGCGCATATCCGACATATGATAATTTTATGCGGCACGATATTTATCGCGATTTAGCCGTTAAAAATTGTGCCACAATCAAATTATGATTGTGGCACAACTCCGTTTAGCCGTTTTCGCCCTCCTGATTATCGAGCGCGGCAAACGCCTTATCCGCGTCTTCGTCGCTCAAATCCTGTGCCTGCGCTTCCGCCTTTTCTTCTTTAAGCTTTTTGCCGTATTCGCGAAGCAGACAGCCGCCGATTATCATAACTACGCCGAGCGCGCCTATAAAGAACAGTATATTGCGCGCGCCCATAAGGTTGATTACGCCCATAAGCAAGTGGTTGCTGTCGATATATGTCATCTGCATATAGCCGAGTATTGCGTTATCGACGCTCGCGGGATTGAGCTGCAAACCGAGTCCGCCGTTATCGTCGATGTACAGCATAAGACCGAGTTTTGCACCGCCCGTAGCTTCCTCGACAACGTCGCCCACTATATTTTCAAGCAGATTGCCGACAATGCCCGTTTCGTCAAGCTTGGGAATGACAACCGTCGTAAGCAGAGAGCCGAGGTCGATACCTGCCACTTCCAGCGAAATGCCCGTCAAATCCATACCCGCGAGAACCGACATCGGGTCGCCGAGCATATCGAGGACGCTCCAATCCTGAGGCGCTTCGTACATACCGTTTTCATAATATATATACTTGCCGTCTATACACTTTCCGTCAGCATCAAACGTAAGCCCTTTATCAGCCATCTGCTTGTCGACAAAGTCCTTGTCATACTTCTTGTAATAAATGTACTCAGTATAATTGCCGTTTTCGTCCACGACAGGTTCGGAGACGGTATATCTGTCGTCAAGTATAAGTCTTATTATTACGGGGACCGTCATACGTCCGGTCTGCTGAGCAAGCAACAGCAACGGGTCGTCGTATGCGTTGTAACCGTCGTGGTTCATACTCTCGTAATTCTGGTCTCTGAGCTCGGCAAGAGTCGGATTGTTGTAACCTTCTTTGCAAAGCACGTTGTACTTATCGAGGCACTTGTCCGTCATTGCGAGGGCAAACGATTGACGCATACGCACAAGGTTTTTATCAAGTCCTTTCAGCGCATAGTCGTAATCGGCGAGCACATAGCTGTTGTATATGAAATTATAGAGCTCCAATCTGCTGCCGTCCAAGCCTTTTATGACGGAGTCTATATTATTATCTTTCATATACTCTTTATACCAATTATCGATAAACTCGTCCCGGAAGCCCATTGTGGACAGTTTATCCGACGTGGTGGGCACGGGTACTTCTTCGCCCGTATCAGCAAGCAGAGTACGCTTTGACATCTGCTGATAAGAATACTCTCCGCCGAGATTGCCCTTTATGAGGTTGTACATAATGAACTGTCTGTCCAACAACGCGTTTTTCTGCAACTGCTCCTCGCCTCTGTAATAAAGGTCTTCGGTATGCAGTGTGCCCTGCGTCGCCATATTGATGACGTCGGGGAAAGCCACGTTCATTAGAATGCCGAAGCCCGTTGACAGCGCGACGAATGCGATTACCACGCTTATCGTCTGATACCTTATGCTTCTTCTCGACTTTTTCCTGAACACCGTCAGGGAGATTGCGAGGAAAGCTATGCCGAGCAGCAGAATGATTATGCACCCGAGGAAGGGCCAGAACGAATAGTACGGGGTGAGATTGAACGCGCCTATCGAAGTCGCGAGCGCCATTCCGAGCATAACCAAAAACGGAATTGCTATCAAAACAACCGACACCGCCGTGAGCGCACTCGCCGCAGTGCTTCCCGATTTTTTCTTCTGTTTGTCGCCGCGCGCGGTCTTTTCCTTTCCGCCGCGTTTTTTGCCCTTATCCTCTGCAAAATCGCTGCCTGCCGCCGCGTCTTCAAAAGTATCCGCCGCAATATCCGCACCGTCTTCCGCAAAGGTATTTTCCGCAACAGGCGTTTCGAAATTATAATCGCTGTTTTCAGCGTTGTCGCCGTATGCGTTTGTCGCTACGTTCTCGGGAGACGCCGTGCCGTCGCCGACGGACGCATTTACTTCATCGTAACCGTATTTGTTTTCAAAATCAGTCATTTTACGCCACCTCCCCGTCGTTATTTTCCGCTAAGTTGAAGGCGGTATCCTCCAAAGGTTCGGGATTTGCCGCGGTGTCGGAGGTTACTGCCTCGTCTTCCACGGGTTTTGCACCCTTCTTACCGCGCTTTTTGGACGCCTTTTTCTCAGCTTTCTTTTTCAGTTCTTCCTCTTTGAGTTCCGCTCCCTTACCCGTGCTCCACTCATATTCTTTTTCCGCAGCGTAGTAGCTGAGCATCGTAAACAAAGCCACAATGCCCGCAAATATGAGAAGCATATCTCTTACTGAAAGAATGGGGTACATTTCGGGTTTATAAGAAAGCTCGTATTGCAGCTGACGCACGGCGTTGATGTCGGCAAGTCCGTTGGACGCCTGATATGAACCGTCGCCGATGGTGTCGCCTATGAGCACCGAACCGATGAGAGAACCGTGCAGCGAACCCTCGTAAAGCGCGCGTTCGTAATCGGCAAGCGCCTTACGCGCATAATATTCGTTGGGATTTTCGTCTTTATCTATCCCCTGCGTATAGAAATCCCAATAGGGAATGATTACGGGAGACTGATACCAATAAAGTCCGTCGAGCAGGCTCATAAGCAAATCTTTGACGGAGAACACGAAATTGCCGTTTTCGTCAAACAACGTGATGTCGACTCCGACGAGCCCGAGCACGGTGTTGACGATGCCGGTGACGGAACTGAGACCGAATTGCTTAATGAGCAGATTTACGACAGGTTGCAAAATGCCGTCTATGCTGTCAATGTCGAACCCTTCGCCGAGAATAAGTTCCCATTTGCCGCCCTGCTCCTCGAATATGGCGCTTTCAAGCGCAATATAAAGAGCTCTGTCGGGGTCGCCCTGCTCCGCGGTGTAATAAACGGTCACCTTCAAATCGCCGAGACCTACGCCGTTGAGAGCGTCAGTCACGTCGCCGGTTATTTTATCCACGTCCAAAGTTATGCCCAAGTCGTTGACTGCGACAAGCACTCCTCTAACAAGTTCGGGTATAGCGACGCCTTGATTCAACTGATCTATAAGCGTTTCGCCGAGCAGTCCTGCGATGAAGCCTATGAGTTTGCCGTTGGCAATGCCGCCCAAAAGCAGTCCTACGAGCTTGTTAAGTTCGGGCACGGTCAAAGAGAAATCGTCCTTGTATCCGCCGGTGAATATTCCCGAGCCGTCAAGGTCGACGCCTATCTCGCGGCGGAACAGCTGGTCGTAAGTGGTGTGTTCGTCATATAAATCGTTGTTGCCGATATAAAAACTTTGCTGAGCGTCGTTGCCGTACTCGAACATCGTGGCACGAGCTGTGGCAAAATCCAAATCGGCAAGCGCGGTGCCTTCCTTATACTTTTCGAAATTGGCTTCCGCGCCGTAATAATCTTCAAGAATGTTGAGCACTACGGGCACGCTGAACACATAGCCGTCGGAAAGCATACCGTTCTGATTGTACGAAGCCCAGCCGTATTCCCCGTAACCGTATTCGGGCATTTTGGAGGTGCGGTACCACAGATACTGCGCCTTTCCGGAGAACTCGCGTTCCACAAAGAAACAGTCGTTATACGTTTTTCCGTTAATCACGAGTTTATCGCCCTGCGGGTTTGCTTTGACAAGCTTTTCGTCGTGCAGGGAAACGAGGTTGCCGTCGGCGTCGTATTCCTTTCTCGACAGTACGCCGTCGTTGTCGTAATCGATTCCGAGGTCGTAGTACGTAACGGGAATGTTGCCCATATTGCCGGCGGTGCCGTCGTGGTGCGCGCTGTAATAATTGACGTTATACACCCTCATTACGCTTTCGACGCTGTCAATGAGCTTCTCCGTCGAGCTTTTCAGCCTGCCGTTGCTCGTGCTTGACGAGCTTGTGAACATTCTGTAATAGGAAAGCTCGTCGCGATAAGTGCTTGTCGTAACGCCCGTCGGCGCATTAGCCGCAAGTTCGTCGATTTTGGCAGTGAAAACCGAGTCTATGACGAAAACCGGCACCATCATTACTATGACGCTTGCCGCCACCATCGCAAACATTCGCGTACGTCTGCCCTTCACCGTAAAATGCAGCGTAATCTGCAATACGGCAAGAAATACCCAGACTCCGAGCGCAATCCACACCCCGTACAGTCCCGAACTTGACAGTGTGACCGTCAAGAACGCAAACATATCTTCCTCAACGTAACCTGCAAACGGAGCACTGCCCATAAATGCGTTCGAGAGAAACAGTACGGCGACAAAGAAAAGCGGAAGCCCGAGACAGTAAAATACAACTTTAAGCGTTCGGTAAAGTTTTATCCTGCTCTGCTGGTTCATAACTTTCTCCTTTTCAACCTTTGAGCCGTCGGCGCGCAAAGCGTTGCAAGCCAAAAAATAAAATGCAACGCAACCGACTTATGTCTACTTTTATAATAATATCATAACGCTTTATATATTTCAACAACGAGTTTTTATTTTTTTTACTCGTCCATATATAGCAAAATTTTTTTCCTAAAAACACTATCGCAAGGAATTTATAATACGATTGTATGACAAAACGCTCCCCGTCGCAAGACGAGAAGCGTTTGCCCTTTTTAATTTTTATCTTCCGAAACGCCTTTCGGGCTTATCCGAAACTCACCGTTAACGGACAATCGATGCGCTGACGCTTATCAAAGTTCCGAAATAAACTTATCCAGAGTTTCGGCGGCATTGCCGAGATAGAGATGCACTCCCTTTTCTCTCGTGTAAATGGGGTTATCCACACCTGCATAGCCGGGCTTTAAGTCGTAATTGAAAATGTAGATATTCTTGCACTTATCAACGTCGAGTATCGGCATTCCGTAAATGGGCGTGCCTTCCGCTTCTTTCGCCGCGGGGTTAAGTACGTCGTTCGCGCCTATTACTATCGTCGCGTCCGCGTTCTCGAACTCGGGGTTGATGTCGTCCATCTCATACAAATCTTCGTAATCTACGTCGGCTTCGCAAAGCAACACGTTCATATGTCCGGGCATTCTGCCTGCCACGGGGTGTACCGCGTATTTCACTTTGGTGCCGTTAGATACAAGTTTATCCGCAAGTTTCTTGACGGTGTGCTGTGCCTGCGCTATCGCCATTCCGTATCCCGGAACGATTATAACTTCTTTCGCGCCGACAAGTTCTTTCGCCGCATTTTCTTTCTTGGCGACTGTCGCGGAAGCTTTTGCTTCCTCCGCTTTATCAGCCTTGCCGTCCATATCCGCAATAAACTTTTCTACGGTTTCGGCGGCATTTCCGAGGTACAGATATACTCCGTTTTCCCTTGTGTAAATGGGGTTGTCCACACCTGCGTAACCGGGCTTTAAGTCATAGTTGAAGATGTATATGTTCTTGCACTTGTCAACGTCGAGTACGGGCATTCCGTAAATGGGCGTGCCTTCTGCTTCTTTCGCCGCAGGATTAAGTACGTCGTTCGCACCTATTACTATCGTCGCGTCCGCGTTTTCGAACTCGGGGTTGATGTCGTCCATCTCGTACAAATCTTCGTAATCTACGTCGGCTTCGCAAAGCAACACGTTCATATGTCCGGGCATTCTACCCGCCACGGGGTGTACCGCGTATTTCACTTTGGTGCCGTTAGATACAAGTTTATCCGCAAGTTTCTTGACTGTGTGCTGTGCCTGCGCTATCGCCATTCCGTATCCCGGGACGATTATAACTTCTTTAACCCCGATAAGTTCTGCGGCAGGATTTTTATCTTCATTTACTTCCGCCTTTTCCTCTTTGACCTCTTCAGCTTTCACTGCGGGCGCGGTTTCCGTCTTAGGCGCGGCTGCGACAGGTGCCGCCGACGGCTGAGCAGTGGTTTTGCCCGTAAGAATTGCCATAAGACTGCGGTTCATTGCCTTGCACATTATCTGCGTAAGCAAAAGTCCCGACGCGCCGACTATGCCGCCTATCGCAACGAGCAGCAAATCGCCGATGGCAAGACCTGCGATTGCGCCTGCTACGCCGCTCAACGAGTTAAGCAAAGAAATGGTTATAGGCATATCCGCGCCGCCTACTCTGATTGCAAACGCAAATCCGAAGAACCCCGACGCAAGGAAAACGAGCGCGAACATTCCGCCCACGATGCCGAGCGTACCAGTCGTTCCGAGCACGGTGAACACCACTATGCCGACAAGCATAAGAAGCACCGAGCTCATCTGAATTGCCGCGTGTCCCTTCCACACGACGGGTTTTTGGGGCAGAATTTTATGGAGTTTGCCAGCCGCGACAAGGCTGCCCGTCAAAGTGAGCATACCGACCGCGAGAGCGATTGAAGCGGTTATTTTCGCAAAGTAACCCGCGCCGGTATTATCGAGCACGGAGCCTATGCCGAACATCGCAAACGCGCCGACGATAGCCGACGCCGCGCCGCCCAAACCGTTGAGCAATGCGACCATCTGCGGCATCTGTATCATACTGACTTTCTTGGATATGACGATACCTGCGACAAAACCTATTGCAAGACCGATATAAATCGGATAAGCTTCATAAACGTTATAGCTGTTTTGATAAACTATGGTGAGCACAATGCTCAGCAACATACAGACCGCGCTTATTCTGTTGCCGACCTTGCTCAGCTTTATGTTGCTCATAAGCGCAATGCCGCCCAAAACTCCGACGGACAACAGTACGCAAAGCGCGAGATATGCATACTGAGCATAGTCGCCCATAAGCGTGAAGCAGCCTATGACAGCAACGACTCCTGCCGAGATAACTGCGGCGGCAATATAAAATAAATTCTGTTTTTCCGCCTTTTTCTTGGCAATCATAGCCAACATTCTGTCCGTAACCGCAAATCCGCCGGCAACGTTTACCATTGCAAGCGCAACCGCAATAATTCCGAAAATCGACGACAAAGCTTTTGCCGCCACAGAACTTGCCGCAAATCCCGCGGCGGTGGCGGTGAGCGCGCCGAGAACGGTTATTCCCGACAGCGCGTTCATACCCGACATAAGCGGAGTATGCAAAAGGCTCGGCACGTTTTTAATGAGCAGATATCCCACTACCGTCGCAACGGCAAAAACTCCGAGCAAGATAAGCTGGAAATAAATGAGTTCAAGTCCGAACATATAACTTTCCCCTTTCAGCTGACGCTGTATAATTATTGAGCAAAAGCAGGCGCAATACCCGCTCCGAAAACGGCGCGGGCTCGACCTGAAAAACGAAATTTCTCCCGTGAAAACACGGGAGAAATGTGTACTTAGTTAAGTCCCATTGCCTGTCTTGCGCCCATGTGGACTATCTCGCCGTCGATGGTAACGATGGTGGACGCCACGATTTCGTCGTTGAGGTCAAGCGCAATCGCGCCGTCCTTGACAAGGTATTTGAGCAGGTTGTAAATGTTGTGCGAGAACATCCAGGTGGAGCTTGTGGGCAGCATTCCGGGGATATTCTTGATGCCTTCGACGAGCACGTTGTGTTTGAGCACTTTCTCGCCAGGGGTGGTGATTGCGCAGTTGCCGCCTTGGTCGATGGAGATGTCGACTACACAGCTTCCAACGGGCATCGTCTTAACCATATCTTCGGTAAGAAGAATGGGAGCGAGTTTGCCTTGGAGCAATGCCGAGCAGAATATGATGTCCGCTTTGGACACGATATCCGCAAAGTTCGCGCGCTCTTTGACGAGCCATTCTTCGGGAAGTTCGTTGGCGTGCTTGCCGTCCGCGCTGACTGCGATTTCCGCGGGAACGCCGGTTTCGATAATCTTCGCGCCGAGGGACTTCGCCTGTTCGTTCGCGTCGGGACGAATGTCTGCGGAATATACGACCGCGCCGAGAGATTTTGCGGTTGCAACCGCTCTGAGTCCCGCAACGCCTGTGCCGATTACGAATACGGTTGCAGGCTTGATTACGCCTACCGCCGTGCCGATGAGCGGCATAAATTTGGCGATGTCGTCCGTTGCCATTATGATGCCCTTATAACCCGCGCAGGTGCTCATCGAGGACAACGCGTCCATGCTCTGCGCACGGGATATTCTGGGAATACCGTCCAGCGTGATGCCTATGACGCCCTGCTTTGCCATCTTTTTGACCATTTCGTGGTTGATGGGGTTCGCCGGGTGAATAAAGGTGATGAGATATTGACCTTTATGCATCATATCTATTTCGTGAAGACCTTTTTCCTCGTTGAAAAGGGGCTCTTTGACTTTAAGAATAACATCGGATTTTTCGAAAATTTCCTTTACGTCTTTTACGATTTGCGCGCCTGCCTCGGCATACGCCGCGTCGTGGAAGAACGCGCCTTCGCCCGCTCCTGCTTCAAACAGTACGGTTGCGCCGTCCGCCACCATCTTTTTGACGGTTTCGGGAGTAGCCGACACGCGGTTTTCGTCGTGCATAATTTCCTTAGGGATACCGATAATCATAATAATTCCTCCATTATCATAAAAATATTGTTTTATTTTGCAGGCCTTACAGCCTCTTTTTTACTTTTGAGCAGAACGGAATAATCCTTTTTCTGAGTGCTGAGAACTATGTTCGTTTTGGTTTTGGACACGCCTTCCATATTCTTAATTGCATTGAGCGTTGTTTCCAAAGTTTTTGTGTTGTCGGTGACGACCTTAATCATATAATCGAAATCGCCCGCTATGTAGAAACATTCCACGATATTGTGGTCGTTCGCAATCGCGCTGACAAACGCCTCGTTATGCGACGGATGGTCGATGGTGACAAGTATCATTGCAGTCACGTCTTTATTGAGTTTTGACGGTTCGATTTCCGCCGTATATCCCAAAATAGTACCGTCGTTTTCCATTTTGCGGATACGCTCTATGACCGCCGACACCGAAAGTTTTACCTTCTCCGCGATGTCGGAAGCGTTCATTCTCGCATTGCGGCTCAAACATTTGAGTATCTTGACGTTTATGCTGTCCATATTGCCTCCTTTCGCTTACAGTTAGACTATATAAC
>DBFJGL010000060.1:0-7228 GCA_048394785.1 Christensenellales bacterium
GCTACGACGCCGCCGACATACAAGTGCTGGAAGGCCTCGACCCCGTAAGAAAGCGTCCCGGAATGTATATCGGTTCGACGGACGCGAGGGGACTGCATCATCTTGTAACCGAAGTGGTGGACAACTCCATTGACGAAGCTCTTGCCGGATATTGCGACCATATCACCGTCGAAATTCTCAAAGACGGCGCGGTGCGCGTATCCGATAACGGCAGAGGCATTCCTACGGGAATAATCGAAAAAGAAGGAAAATCCGCGGTGGAAGTCGTTTTGACCAAACTGCACGCAGGCGGCAAGTTCGGCAACGGCGGATATAAAATCTCGGGCGGACTGCACGGCGTGGGCGTATCCTGCGTCAACGCGCTGAGCGAATGGCTGGTTGCGGAAGTAAGACAGGACGGTAAACTGTTCAGAATAAGATTTAACCGCGGCATTGCCGAGCGTCCGCTTGCCGTAGTAGGCGACGCCGATACCACGGGCACGACCGTTACGTTCTATCCCGACGGCGAAATATTCGAAACTCTCGATTTTAACTACGATACGATGAAATCCCGCCTGCGCGAACTCGCGTATCTCAATAAAGGACTTACAATCGAGATTGCCGATTATAGAACGGAACCCGAAAGGAAAGAAGTTTTCCGATATGAGGGCGGAATAGTTTCGTTTGTGGAAAGCCTTAACAAGAACAAGGAAACCGTTTTCGAGAAGGTTATTTACATCGACGAGGCGTACGTCGACGGCGAAATCGAAATTGCGATGCAGTATAACGACAGTTATTCGGAGAATATCCTTGCATTTGCAAACAATATCAATACAGAAGAAGGCGGCACGCACCTCGACGGGTTCAAGGCGGCGATAACCAAGGTCATAAACGACTACGGCAAAAAGGCGGGGATACTCAAAGAAGCGGACAAGCTTTCGGGTGAGGACGTGAGAGAGGGTTTGACCGCAGTTATATCCGTAAAGCTTGCGGAGCCGCAGTTTGAGGGACAGACCAAGACAAAGCTTGGCAACAGCAGTATGCGCGCGGCGGTGTCAAAGAGCGTTACCGAAGGGCTGGGCACTTATTTGGAAGAACACCCGAAAGAGGCGAAGGAACTCATATTGAAGACGGTTACGGCTCAAAGAGCGCGCGAGGCGGCGAGAGCGGCGAGAGAGACGGCGAGAAGAAAGAGCGCGCTCGAAAGTACCACGCTTCCCGGAAAGCTTGCGGACTGCACGGACAAAGACCCCAAGGTATGCGAGATATACCTTGTAGAGGGCGACAGCGCGGGCGGAAGCGCGAAACAGGGCAGAGACCGTCGTTTTCAGGCAATTCTGCCGCTGAGAGGTAAAATACTCAACGTAGAAAAAGCAAGACTGCACAGAGTGCTCGAAAACGAGGAAATCAAGGCGATGATAACGGCGTTCGGCTGCGGCATAAACACCGATTACGACGAAAGCAAACTGCGTTACGACCGCATAATCTGTATGACGGACGCGGACGTGGACGGCTCGCATATCAGAATACTGATGCTGACGTTCTTCTTCCGCTTTATGCGTCCGCTTATCGAGAACGGACACGTGTATATCGCGCAGCCTCCGCTTTACAAGATACAAAAGGGCAAGCAGGAACTCTATTTTTATGACGATGAGTCGCTGGAAAAATACTACGAGGAGTTCGGAAGAAAGAGCGGCGATTTGCAGAGATACAAAGGTCTGGGCGAAATGAACCCCGAACAGCTTTGGGAAACGACAATGAACCCCAAGAGCAGAACTTTGCTCAAAGTCACTATGGCGGACGCGGTTGCGGCGGACGAATTGTTCACCGTGCTCATGGGCGAACAGCCCGAACTCAGACGCGCGTTCATAGAGGACAACGCGAAGCTTGTCGAAGAACTTGATATTTAGAGAGGGAGGCGGTTATGGCTAAGGAAAGAAACGATAAAGACAGAGAATATATTGAGCATTTAGCGGACTCCAAAATCGTCAACGTCGAGGTAGAGAACGAACTGAAAAAGTCGTTTATATCTTACGCGATGGCGGTCAACGTATCGCGCGCTATACCCGACGTCAGAGACGGTTTGAAGCCCGTTCACAGAAGAATACTCTACGCGATGAGCGAGTTGAACCTCACTCCCGACAAGCCGTACAGAAAGTGCGCGATGGTCGTTGGCGAAGTGCTCGGCAAATATCACCCCCACGGCGACAGCTCCGTGTACGACGCGTTGGTGCGTCTTGCGCAGGACTTTTCAATAAGATGTCCGCTTGTCGACGGACACGGCAACTTCGGCTCGGTGGACGGCGACCCGGCGGCGGCTTACCGTTATACGGAGGCAAGGCTGAGCAAAATCGCGCTTGAAATGATACGCGACATCGACAAGAAGACCGTCGACTTTTATCCCAACTTCGACGACACGCGCGAACAGCCCGTCGTATTGCCCTCGCGTTTTCCCAACCTGCTCGTGAACGGTTCCGACGGCATTGCGGTCGGTATGGCGACGTCCATTCCTCCGCACAATCTCGGAGAGGTTATCGACGCGTCAATCGCGCTTATACACAATCCCGAACTCACCGTCGACGACTTGATGGAATACGTCCCCGCGCCCGATTATCCCACCGCGGGACTAGTGCTGGGCAGAGCGGCAATCCGTCAGGCATACAGAACGGGCAGAGGCGGCGCGGTGCTTCGCGCAAGAACGGAAATAGAGGAGCTGCATAACGGTAGAAGCCGCATTATCATCACCGAAATTCCCTATCAGGTCAACAAGGCGAAACTCATCGAGAACATTGCGGAACAGGTCAAGGACAAGCGGCTCGAAGGCATTGCGGACATCAATGAGGAAACCGACCGCACGGGTATGCGCATAGTCATCGAAATCAAAAAAGACTATAATCCGCAGGTCATTCTCAATCAGCTTTATAAGCAGACAAATCTGCAAATCACCAATTCCATCATTCTGCTTGCGCTTGTGGACGGCGTGCCGAGAATTCTCAACCTCAAACAAATTCTCGAAAATTACGTTGCGCATCAGGAAGACGTCATAATAAGACGTACGCGGTTCGACCTCGAAAAGGCGCAGGAGAGAGAGCATATTCTGAAAGGCTTGTCAATCGCGCTCGCCAACATCGACGAAATCGTGGAACTTCTCAAAAAGAGCTCGGACAGACAGGACGCAATCGCAAACCTTATGGAGCGTTTCCTTCTCAGCGAAAAACAGTCGGTTGCAATTCTCGAAATGAGGCTGCAAAGACTTACGGGGCTCGAAGTCGAAAAGATAAACGAAGAACTCTTGCAAAAACAGGAGGAAATCAAGGAATACAACCGCATTTTGTCCTCCGAGGAGGCAGTCAAGGAGATAATCGTCGCCGAAATGACCGAGATAAAGGAGAAATACGCCACCAAACGCCTCTCCGAGCTCAGTTACGATTATTCCGAGATAAATATCGCCGACCTCATCGACAAAGAAGATATAGTGGTTTCAATGACTCACAGCGGCTATATAAAGCGTATGCCCGTCAGCGAATACAAATCTCAGCGTCGCGGCGGTATGGGTATAACCGCTCATAAAGCCAAGGACGACGACTTCGTGGAGCATATGTTTGTGAGCAACACCCATCAGGATTTGATGTTCTTCACCAACCTCGGAAAGGCTTTCACAATGAAGGGTTATGAAATTCCCGAGGCGTCGCGCACGTCGAGAGGCCGCGCAATCATCAACCTGTTGCAGCTTGCTCCGGGAGAGAAGGTTCAGGCGTTCCTGCCTCTGCCCGAGGAGAAGGAAGGTTTCTTCCTTATGCTTGCGACAAAATACGGTCTTATCAAAAAGACTCCGCTCACCGAGTTCGAGTCCGTCAAGCGCAACGGCAAGATAGCAATCAAGTTCGATGACGACGACGAGCTCATAGAAGCCGTTATAACGAACGGTTCCGACGAACTGATAATGGCGTCGAGCGAAGGACTGTGCATACGCTTTAACGAGGCTACGGTGCGTTCTGTGGGCAGAACGGCAAAGGGCGTCAAGTCTATGAAAATTCCCGCGGGCGCGGTAATGGTCGACCTTGCGGTGGTACACCCCGACAGCGAAATCCTCACAATCACGTCAAACGGCTACGGCAAGCGCAGTTCCGTGGACGAATACCCCTTGCAGGGCAGAAACGGAAAGGGCGTCAAAGCAGGCGTGTTCAACGACAAGACGGGCAACCTCGTAAGCCTTAAAGTCATACCCGAGGATATGGACGTTATGATGATTGCGGACAACGGCATTATCATAAGAGTTCAGGCGGACGAAATCTCCAAAATCGGCAGAGCGACGCAGGGCGTTAGAATTATGAAGCTCAAAGACGCCAACGCTAACGTAGTGGCAATCGCGCTCACTCCGCACGAGGATGAGCAGGAGGAAGAATACGACGAGGACGGCAACCCGATTGTACGCGAAAGCACGGAAGCGGAGGGTGCGGAAACGGCTGCCGCAGAAAGCGAAACGGGCGATAACGCGACCGTACAAGACGGCGGAGAACAGCCTGCAAGCGATAATGCGGAAATCGGCGCCGACGGCGAGTAATCGCATAAAACAAGGTTTACGTCAATAAAATCGCCATAAAAACAGCGCATTATGAAAACACGGAGTGCAGACGGCACTCCGTATTTTTTGAGTTTTAGCATATAATCTTTTTGATTATATATCGATGAAAATCGCTTCGCGCTATCCTATCCACTCGTGAGGAACGGGAGAAGATTGAGAACTGTAGCCCGAATTCCATCCGTCGTCCCAGCCCGCGGGTTTGGAGGGGTGTTTGCAATATACCATTGTAATTTGAGAATTGAGCCCGAAGACGGCATATCCCATTGTTTTCACCGATGAGGGAATTGTAACCTCGGTTATGCCCAACTTATGGAAGGAGCGGCTTTCTATCGAGGCGACGCCCTCTTGTATGGTTAGAGAAGTAAGCGTTTTAATGTCGTTAAAGGCACTCTCTTCTATGGTTTTTATGTTGCCGGGTATCGTTACGTCGGTGAAGGCATATCCTTTATAAAACGCATAGTTCCATATTGCGGTGCACTTGGAGAGGTCGGATGCGGTAAGCACGGTTTTGCCGTCCTTTACGTCTATCAGATATACTTCGCCGTCTATCGAATAAGTACAGATTTCGTTTTCGTCGTAGTCGGAAAGAGTCCCATTGAAAGACGCGCTTTCGGACGTGCGGACGTCAACCTTATGCCCGTTGTAAGAGGTCGTATCGGGGAACGTCGCAGAGCTTAGGTTGGTGACCTGTACAAGCTTGTTGCGCGGCGCTTTTCCCGTTATCGATGTCACGGTTGCGGGAATGTGAAGCGAAAGCAGGTTCTCATATCCCGAGTACGAGGATAAGGATACGGAGGTGCCCGAGGTTATTATAATGCGTCGGACGGAAGCTTGCGTAAATTTACCGAAAAGCTTTGCAGGGGTGTATACCGTATGTATCGAGGAGCCGGAAATAGACGCCGCCGTGCAGGAGTCGGGTATGCGAATTTCCTCGATTGCGGTATTTGCAAACGCGCCGGTTTCTATTTCTTTCAGTCCGTTAGGCAGCTCTATGCTTGCGAGGGAAGTGCAGCCAGAAAACGCGTTTTTCCAGATTTCTTCCAGACTGTCGGGGAGTTTTATCGACGTCAAGGATACGCAGTCCGCAAACGAGTTTGTATTCACGGTCTTTATACCTTCGGACAAAACGACAGTTTTTAAGTTTGCGGCGCCCTTGAAGCTGCTGTTGCTAATAGAAGTTCCTGCGGTTATTTCCAAGACTTCGAGGTTTTTCGCCGCGGTTGCAAGACCGCTCGTTGCTTTCTCCGGGCCCGTAAACTTTTTAAGACCGTCATTGTTTTTCCACAGGCTGTAACCGAATTTTTCCACAGTAGCGGGAATTGTTAATTCAACAATGCTCGGACAGTCGCGGAAGCAGTTTGAACCTAAAGATTTGAGCGATGACGGCAGCTTTACCGTGACAAGCTCGGGGCATTCTTTGAAACAGCCTGCGCCGACAGTTTCCACGCCTTCCGCAAAAATGACGGTTTTTAGATTTTTTGAACCGCAGAAGACAAATTCGCCAACCGTTGCGACGGAAGACGGCACGTTGATTTCTTCAACGGCGGGAACGTAATAAAAAGCATAGTCTTCTATGGACGTTACGCTGTTAGGTATGGTTACGGAAGTAAACGGAGCCGCAAAAAACGCGTATGCGCCTATCGTTTCCGTGCCGCTTGGTATTTCAAACGCCGTTACCCTTGCGTGCGCTACCGCGATTATGGTTTTGCCGTCCGCGGAATACAAGTCGCCGTTTAAGGAAGAAAACACAGAGTGCCCTTCCTCAACTTCGATTTTTTTAAGTCCGCTTACTCCGTAAAACGAGCTTCCGTCGAGTTGCGTAACGTTTTTGGGGATAAGCACGCTCGTCAAGGGCGACGTGCCGTCGTCGTTCAGCAGTCCTTGATAATCGACGGCGGTTGCTTCGTCTGGCAGACGGATTGACGACGCCGAACCCTTGTACCCGGTCAGCGTAATAATCCCGTCCGCTTCGGTGTAATCGAAGTCGTCGAGCGCGGTTGAGGCGTACTCGGGGGCTTCGGGTTCCCATTTGGCGTACAACGTGACGTTCTTTGTCAACGTATACGGAAAGGTTATCCGCTCGCCCGAAAAGTCTGACGACGCATACCAGCCGAGGAAGACGTTATCCGTTTTCGAGGTTTGCGGCTCGCTGTTTACGGCTTCTCCCGTATAAGACGGCACCGACGTTCCGCCGTTGGTTTCGTACGTGACGGTGAAGGTACTCGGGACGTCCGGATTATCGGGATTGTCGGGGTTGGACGGATTGTCCGTGCCGCCGCCCGTGCCGGGCACGCCTTGCGTGTTGCAAGCCGTGACGACACAGGCGAGAGTCAATGCGATAAGTGTGGCGATTATCGCAAAAAGCACTCTTTTGTGTTTCATTTTGTTCTCCTTTATTTCAGCCCGTAGGCGTGTGATACGGGATAAGCGCGCAAAAAGAGAAGACTTAAACATAAAAGAAAAGGCGCGCCGCAAGCGACGCACCTACAATACGTCGCGGTTGTTGCCACACAACTCACACGCCTAAAAAAGCCAAGCGACGATATTGCCCTACTAGTATTGTCGGCTCAGGCGTAAAATATTAAGTTGTGTGGCAACACGATTATATCATTGATTTTTTCGTATGGCAATAATGTATTTGCCCGCTGTTTTTGCCGTATTGAC
>DBFJGL010000061.1:0-5261 GCA_048394785.1 Christensenellales bacterium
TTCCTATAATGAATGAAATGATTAAAAAATTTCGCTTATAAGGGATGGTTATGATAACAATAAAGGATGTTGCCAATAGAGCCAATGTTTCTACTGCCACGGCTTCGCGTGCGTTGAGAAAACTCGGTTATATCAGCAAAGAAACTTACGACCGCATTATTCGGG
The DNA here is from genome assembly GCA_048394785.1 of Christensenellales bacterium. GTDB lineage: Bacteria > Bacillota > Clostridia > Christensenellales > CAG-917 > DBFJGL01. The sequence goes on from DBFJGL010000061.1 coordinate 166, forward strand.
CGGCAAACGAATTAGGCTATGTTGCCAACTCAACGGCTCAACAGCTAAAAACAAATTCCGTAAAAACGGTCGGTTTCATAATTTCGGATATAAACAACGAATACTATTTCAGCATTCTGTCCTCCCTGCAAGCGCGGCTGAGCGAACTCGGCATAAATCTGCTCATTGCTTTCAGTTCCGAAAATCCGCAGGACGAATGCAACAGTTTCCGCTCGCTCATTGCAAGCCGCGTATCCGCAATTCTGTTCATTCCGACCAACAACCGCAACAAAGCCATAATAGACATCGCCCGTCAGAACGAGATAAAAGTAATTCAGCTTTTCAGAAACATATACGACGACATAGACTCAATAATCAACGACGACGAATCGGGCTGTTGCGCGGCCGCGCGTCACCTGCTGGACATGAATTGCAAAAAACTGCTGCTTTTGGACGTGGATTATAAATATCTCAATTTCAACGACGTATCCCCCAACAGAAGCATAGGATTTATGCGCGCGCTCGAAAACTCCGACGCCCGTATGCACATTCTCAATTTTCCGCTCGTCGACTACAACTTATCGGTGCTCTACAACGCGATAGCCACTTTCCGCCCGGACGGAATCATAACCGCAACCAACAAGTTCGGCTTCGAAGCGCTAACCTACCTTAAAGCGCATCCCGAATTATGCTCGCCCAAATTGATTTCTTTTGACGACAATATGTGGCTGGAATATTCCGCAATATCGGCGGTCAAACAGGACACCGAAATACTTACCGAAACAATATGTAAGCTGATCGGCGAACGAGGAGAAGTCAAAAAGGAAAAAATTCCGCAGACTCTGATTGTGCGCGAATAAAGCGCGCGTTAAAACGTACTCAAACAAATGAAAAATACGGCGTTTTGCGCCGTATTTTTGTATTCGCATAAGTTATTTATTAAACGTCCTGTTTTTTATTTACTGAATTTATTTCTTCCGATATCGTTACTGCCTGATTTAACGGCGATATATCGGCGAAACGCTCAAAACGTCTTTGTTATTTCACCATAGCGTCCATCGCTTCCAGAATGTCCGCCCACACCTCGGCGCGGTTGGTTTCGTTTATTATTTCGTGACGGGCGTCCTCATACAGCTTGACGCTCACCTTTTTTACTCCCTGCGCCTTGAAGTGGTCGCCCAGCTTGTTCACGAGTTTACCCTTACCGCCGACGGGGTCGCACGCTCCCGAGAAAATCGCAACGGGCACGTCCTTATTGATGTCTTTTAAGTTCTCCTCTTTATAAACTGCTTTAAGACCGTTCAGGAAATATTTGAAAAACGCTATGGACATCACGTTGCCGCACTGTTCGTCAAGTATGTATTTTTTGACCTGTTCGCGGTCGCGCGAAAGCCAGGCAAAGGGAATTTTTTCCTTTCTGAACGGATTGTTGTAACTGCCGAAACTGAGCTTATCGAGAAGTTTACCTTCCTTTTCTCCGCCCAAAACCGCATACTGAATATTGGATACAAGCGCGCCTGCGTTGATAATCATACCCTTCATATACGCCGAGCCGGAAAGAACTATACCCGACGCCTTGTGATTGAGTTCCATATATCTCTGCGCGATAAAACTGCCGTAGCTGTGACCGAGCAGAATTACGGGCAGGTTGTATTTTTCTTTAAGATATTCGGTTATAGCCACTTCGTCTCTTACGGTATCGCCGTAAATGTCGCCCTTATGATAACCCTTAACGCCCTTTTCGCTCTGTTTTGTGCTCGTCATACCGTGAGCGCGATGGTCGTCGGCATATACTATATACCCGTTTTTGTTGAGATACGTCGCAAAAGCGTCGTATCTTCTCGCGTGCTCCGCCATACCGTGAGCAATCAAAACAACGCCCTTCGGGGTTCTGACGTCGTCCCAAAGATAGCATTGCAGCACGGTGTTATCGAAGCTCTTGAATTTTTCCGTTTTCATATTATTCTCCCTATAAGCCGAAAGGCTGTAATCATTATTACGATATTAACACAGTTGTATGCCGAATGCAAACTTTTTTTATTTGAAAGCATACTATAAATGAAATATTAATGAAATGTTAAATCCGTCTTATATGCGGATAAAAGGAGAAAGAATGAGCGGAGAATATATCTCTGAAACAAAGAAAGACAAGCGCGGACGCAATGACTGCGACTGCGCAAAAACGGCGCGCGTAACCCTGCGCGAGTACGGCAAAGCCGCGCCCTCCGACAATAATTGCGCGTGCGAGAGTAAAACCTCACGGCTTAACGGAAAGCGCGTCGAAGGCAAATGCGCGTGCGAAGACGCCGGAAACATCTCAAACGGCACAGACAAAACCAAAAAAGAAAAACCGCTTATTTTGTTTACGGGCGGCGGAACGGGCGGACACATTTATCCGAACCTCGCCCTTATTCCCGATTTCAAAGCGGCGGGATATTCGGTTGCCATGACAGGCGCGGCGGACAGTATGGAGGAACGACTTGCAAAGCGTCACAAAACGGATTTTTACGCCGTACCCGTAATAAAATTGATACGTTCTATGTCTGTAAAAGCGTTGTGCAACAACCTTAAAATCCCCTTCACGCTGAAATATGCGGTGAAAACGGCAGGAGAAATAATAGACGCCATCAAGCCTGCCGCAGTATTTTCTAAGGGCGGTTTCGTATCTCTGCCCGTCACGCTCGCAGCCCTCAAACGCGGCATTCCGACCTTTGCGCACGAATCCGATTATACGTTGGGACTCGCCAACAAAATCGCGGTAAATCGAGGCGCGGTATGCTTGAAAGCGAACCCCGAAGCCGAGTTCGAGGGAGAACTCACGGGTATGCCTTTACGCCGCGAACTGACCAAACTTACAAAAGAAGAAGCGCGCGAAAAACTGAATATACCGAAGTCGAAAAAAGTTCTTTTGATTATCGGCGGAAGCAGCGGCGCGAAAACGCTCAACGACGCGATAGCGGCGCATATCGACGCGCTTTGCGAAAAATATCTCGTGATACACCTGACGGGCAAAGGCAAAAAGACGGACGCAGAGTGTAAAAATTATATGCAAAAAGAATACGCGGACAATATTTTCGAATATATGAAAGCGGCGGATATAATAGTATCCAGAGCGGGTGCCACGACGGTTTTTGAAATTTCCGCTCTGAAAAAGCGCGCGCTTTTCATTCCCCTGCCCAAAGGGATTTCACGCGGCGACCAAATCTATAACGCACGCCTTGCGCAAAAATACGGAGCGGCGGTTCTGAGCGAAGAGGACGGCATTTTAGACAATCTTTTATCCGCAATAGAAAAAGCGGAACAAAATCCGCCTATGCAGTCCATACAAAACGACGCAAACGGAAAAATTGTGCGCCTTGTCGATGCTACCATCAGGCGAGGTGAAAAATGTCAAGACAAAAAACCGTCGCCAAATGGCTGATAGTAATACTTTTAACCACGCTCGCAATAGGCTGTTACGTGGCTTTCGACACGCTTTATAAACCGGACAACGTCACAGCGTCGGGAAACGACGGCAATAACGGCGCCGTCCCCGACGAGAAACCGCCCGTACATATCCCCTATTATACCGAATTGCCCCGCGCAAACGACGACGTGCGCGGAATATCCGTCGCTCACGTCGGAGGCGAGGGCTCGGACGCCGTCAAAGCGGCAATGACCGTCGGCACGGTTACGCTTATGGTTATAAGTTCCGACTCCGACGAGTACGATATGCGCGGCGACGGTCTTTACATTGCGGCAATCAGAGAAAACGCTTTGCTTTCCTGCGTGCGTTTTACTGAGGAAAACGAAAAAGTCCTGTCCTTCAAAACCGCCTTTAACGGAGTTGTGCTGCTTACCGACAAAGAGGAAAGCGCAAAGCTGTATCTATTCGGCTACGACGGCGTGCAGAAAGCGGAATGCGAGATAGAAAATGCCGATGACGGCGTTCTGTATTACCACTCGAATATACGCGAACTGTGGTATTACGGCATTTTCGGAGGCAGACTGACAGCCGCAAAAGTAACTGCAAATCTCGCACTCGAATACGACAACTTATTCCTGCAAACGGACAAAACCGTCATTTCCGAAATTTTCCCGAACAAGCACGGAATTATGCTCGTGCTGTCTGACGACAGCGGTTGCGATTTTGTTTCTTATTCGCAATATCAATCGTTTAACACTGTAAAAAGTTATACTGAAATGCGTTTTATGCAAATTGACAGCATAAAAACCGACATCGGAACAGGCTATGTGATTTTAGGCGCCGCTGAGGACGGACTTGTTATCACCGCCGTAGACGCCGAGTTCAAACAAACCGCCCGAGCATTCCTGAAAGATGAAAATTCCGCGGTTATGATAACGGGAGAAACCGACCTCGCGCTGTTGTCGTCAAAGGGATTTTACCGCTTCTGCCACCATCTCGACCTGCTTGAAAAAAGTGTGCACTCGATGTCCGGCGAGCCCTTTTATACGCGCTCGATTAAAGACAGAAAAATTGTGATAACGCGCCGCGAAACGGGGCTTGCGGTTTATGAATTTCTTACGCCGCAGAGTTTTCTCGTCCTTCTTGACGTAGACGGCGTATCGGACGTCTGCGGTATAGAGCTAAATGAAAAACACATTTCACTATCATTTACCGCCCATTCCGCAAACGACGTTACTTACGCCAATTTCGGAAAGTCCGACGCGTTTTACGTCACCGCTCCCCTTGCCGCCGCAGATTGATTTGCGTATTTACCGCAAGCAAAAGCGTGCGGCCACGCCCGTTCGCTCCTATTAAGCGAACTGCAATCGGCAAATACAGTCAAAGACTGCATAATTTTCCGCCGCGCGGCAAGGTTGACAAATCACGCGCTTGGCAATATAATTTATATATGGCAAAAAAAGCGTTTACAACCGACGGAGAAGTTGCGCCCGTCTATAAGGATATGAAAGCAAGAAAAGCCGTTCTCGTGACGGGGTTCGCGCTTTGTATTGCCGCGTTTGCCGCCACTCTTGCGGCAATGCTGATTATGTTCGTTCCCGGCTTGACTTTCAAAAGCGCGTCGCTGACCGCGTTCGAGCTCAACTTCGGTCTGTTTGCCTTTGGAGTTTGCGCGTCATTTGTCGGAGTCGTTTTCTCTGTTGCAGGCGCA
>DBFJGL010000062.1:0-2915 GCA_048394785.1 Christensenellales bacterium
AGACCTCCTAAAAATTTACGTTGTTTACTTAGTTATATTATATCGCCGTAATCATATCAAAAAAAGTAAATTTTGGCAACGATTTTGTTGCCTTTGCAAAGTTTTTTTGATAAGATATATTAAAGAATTTCAATGAGGTACAATATGGACGCTGACTATCGAAGTAGCATTCAACTCCCCTAACCTCACATTTCGGGTGCCCCGAGGTGTGAGTTTGACTTGCATAAGGAGGCACCAACATGCTCCAAATTTATAAGAAACTGAATAAATCCGTTGTAAGCGTAGACGTCGAAAATGTTGCGGCGGGCTACGATTTTACCGACCAATGGATTCATATGGCAAACCCCACGGATAAGGAAATCGAGTTCGTCGCCAAAGAGCTCAACGTCCCCGAAGATATGATCAAAGCCGCCCTCGACGAGGAAGAACGCGCCCGTATCGAAAAAGAGGACGGCGTTTTGCTTGCCATCACCGACATTCCGATCACCGAAGACGAGGACGACCATTACACTTATTCCACTCTGCCCTTCGGTTTCATATCAACAGACAAGGCGGTCATCACCGTCTGCCTTAACGAAACGTCCATTATTTACGACCTTATGGCAGGCCGCTATATAAAGGATTTCAATATTCACAAGCGCACGCGTTTTCTGTTGCAGTTGGAGTACGTCATATCCAAAAAATATCTGCAATACCTCAAACAAATAGACCGCGCGAGCCAGCGCGTGCAGAACGAGCTTGAAAAATCGATGAAAAACTCCGAGCTTATCGAAATGCTCGACCTCGAAAAATCGCTCGTCTACTTCTCCACCTCCCTGCGCGCGAACTCCGTCGTGCTCGACAAACTCCCCAAGCTGATAAAGTTTTTCGAGGAGGACGAAGATTTGTGGGAGGACGTCACCATCGAAAACAAACAGGCAATCGAGATGTCCAACATTTACCGCGACATACTCTCGGGCACTATGGACGCCTATGCCTCCATCATATCCAACAACCTCAACGTCGTTATGAAAATATTAACGTCGCTCACTCTGCTCATCGCAATTCCGTCAATGATCGGCGCGTTTTGGGGTATGAACACGGGCGTTCCCTTCGAGGGCGAAAGCTGGGGATTTTGGGTGGTCATCGGCATATCCGTCGTCATCTGTATAATCGCCGCAATAATTCTTTGGAAAAAGAAACTGCTCAAATAGCCCTGCGCCCTGCCGAAGCATAGCTCGCAAAGTAAATATCGACGTGCAAATCGGCTATCTATCGCGGTAGAGTTTCTAAATTTGAAAATAATAAATCACCTTTTGTTAAACACTGCTGATATTTTAACGCAGTGTTTATATATTTATAAGATCATTTTACATATAAAACATCTTTACAATATTTTCTTTTATCAAAGCGACGGCACCGAGGCAGTTCCCTCTGCAGGAGAATGCGCCCCGTACACTCCCCCGCGTGTCACTGCGAGCGAAGCGCGGCAGTCCCCTAAATAAGCGACGAAAACTTATACACGACACCCCCGCGTGCGATAATTTTTTCATTCCCTTTTAGGAGATTGCTTCGTCACTCTTTCATCACTCCTCGCAATGACACAATAAAACAGACTTAGCAAGCGGATAACTTAAAGCTCTACAACACGTTGAATTACAGTGGTTTAGCAACCACAAATCTACTACTTGATTTTAAATGTCATTGCGAGCAAAACGAGCCTCGCGAGTAATGCGCGGCAATCCCCAAAATAATGCTATAAACTTAGAGCTACTACTTATCTGCGGCATAGTGTCATTGCGAGAAGTTTGAGCTTGCGAAAACGACGAAGCAATCCCCTAAGTAAACGACGATAACTTATACACGGCAAAACCGCGTGCGATTAAGCGTGAAGCGCAGCGCGTAACATAACGCACGCGGAATGCGAGAAAATTTCAGGAGCGAGTTAAATTGTGACAACCGTCACAATAATGCGAGCGAAACAATTTTCGAGCTGTCATTGCGAGCGCAGCGCGGCAATCCCCTAATTAGGCGACGAAAACTTATACACGGCACCCCCGCGTGCGATTAAGCGTGAAGCGCAATGCGCGTAACATAACGCACGCGGAATGCGAGAAAATTTCAGGAGCGAGTTACATTTTGACTTTTGTCAAAATCAAGCGAGCGAAACAATTTTCGAGCGTGTCACATTAACATATATTGCCTTGAAATTAAAATGTAAAAACAAAAAAACAAGCAGACAGAAAAGCGTACCGCATTAGTTAAATATTCGTGGGGAATTTAGAAGGAGTATTATATTCAATACAAGCAAATAGCGAGTTCGTTTTTAAGAGTCCGAGAAATCGGGCTCTTTTCTATTATAAACAGAGACATTAATAGCGACATTTAACAAAATTTTTTCCCTAATAGAAACAATGCTATTGACAACAGGTATAAATTATGGTATAATTAGACCATAAAAAGCATATATTAGTAATGGGAGGAAAAACTTATGACTCAACCTTTACCTAAAATATTACCTGTAAACGAACTTAAAAATACTGCAAGTATTATGAAAACCTGTAAAGAAAGCCCTGTTCCTATCGTTATAACCAAGAATGGTTATGGCGAAGCTGTTATGATGAGTGTGAAACTTTACGAGGAAATGTTTGCAAAAATGCAAGCTGCTGCTCTTATCAATGCAAGTTTAGACGATATTGAAAACGGTGCCACGCCCGTAAGCGGAGCTGATTTTTTTGGTGCAATGAGAACAAAGTATGGAAAATAATAAGTATCAACTAAAGATTTTCCCTATGGCAAGACTTGATATGGAGCAAATATTCGACTATATTGCAGTTGAACTTTGCAATCCCACGGCGGCAATCGGGCAAATCAATGATTTCGAAAAGGCGTTTGAAAACGTCTGCACATTTCCCGAAAGTTGCCCATATATTAAC
>DBFJGL010000063.1:0-2749 GCA_048394785.1 Christensenellales bacterium
GTATATAATACTACTCTAAATTTGTAAAGAGGTAATTATGGCACTTCCCATTGCGATGTTTGCGGTTGCCTGCGTCGGCATAATCATATTTATGTCGGCAAACCTCAACCTCAAAATCAAAGGTTTCAAAATCCACCTGTATTGGGTGGTGCCTTTCCTGTGCGCCATAGTACTGATTGCGACAAAAGCCGTGCCTCTCGACAAATTGGGCGCGCAGCTCACCGCGCCGTCGATGAACCCGCTCAAAGTGCTCGCGCTTTTCCTCTCTATGTCTGCAATGTCCATATTTCTGGATCAGGCAGGCTTCTTCCGCTATCTTGCGGCAGGCGCTCTAAGACGGGCGAGCACAAGCCAGACGAGGCTGTTCGTCAGTCTGTATCTTATTGTCGCGCTTCTCACCGTCGCCACCTCAAACGCCACGATTATCCTCACGTTTACGCCGTTTATCTGCTATTTTGCGAAACACAGCGGCATAAATCCCATACCCTTCCTGTTTACGGAATACATAGCGGCAAACACATGGAGTATGTTTCTGCTCACGGGCAACGCCACCAACACGTACATAGCGTCGTCGTTCGGAATTACCTTTGCGGAATACATCTCCGTGATGGCGGTTCCCACGGTATTCGCCGCAATCGTTTCCTTCGTTCTGCTCTATCTGATGTTCAGAAAACAGCTGAAAATGCCTCTTGCCGTATCCGAATTGGAAGTGGAAATAAAAAACAAACCCGCTCTTTTCGTTGGCGTCGCAGGGCTTTCGGTTTGTACCGTTATGCTGATAATTTCCTCCTACATCGGAGTTGAAATGTACCTTATCGCGACCGTTGCCGCGGCTTTCGTGCTCATTGCCGGCTCAATTTGCTATCTCGCAAAAAAACAGGGTATGCGCAAAATCAAAAAGACTTTGAAGCGTATGCCGTGGCACCTCGTACCCTTCCTGCTGTCTATGTACGTCGTCGTGCTGTCTTTGGACGAGGCGGGCATAACCGCCGAAATTTCGGCAACTTTCGACAACGCGCTCACCCTCGTGAGCTTCGGCGGCTTGGCAACGGTGTTTGCAAACGTAATGAGCAATATCCCGATGTCCCTTCTGTTCACCAACATTCTTTCTCCGATGAGCGGAAGCGCGCTCACAGCGGGCATTTACGGCACGATTATAGGCTCCAATATGGGCTCGCTGCTCACCCCCATATCCGCTATGAACGCGGTTATGTGGCGCAGCGTCATAAAACACAAACACATAAAATTCGGTTTCGGACAGTTCATTGCGCGAGGCTTCGTCATAGGCGTGCCCACCGCAACCGCAGCCTTGCTCGGGCTTTGGCTTATGCTGACCGTGATTTAAGGAGAGTTATGGCAAAAAATCTTCCCGCATTTCTCAATTTCCGCGACCTCGGCGGACTGAAAACCGCAGACGGCAGACAAATCAAGTGCAAAAAGCTGTTCAGGTGCGCTCCCCTGCACCCCAAAACGGAAGAAGACAGACGCTTTATAGAGAACCTTAACCTCGACGCGGTAATCGATTTGAGAACCGAGGCGGAAGCAAAAGAAATCCCCGACGTACTCCCCGACGGCGTACAATACGTTTCCGCGTCCGTTTTCAATACTCCCGACGCCCTCGCAATAGTGCCCACCAAGGATACGTTTTTCAGACTTTTACGCGCAAACAACGCAGAAATCGCACGGTACAAGCAGAATATTTATCAGTCGTACAAAATTATGACGCGCGCAAATTACGCTTACGAAGAAATTTTCAAGCGTATGGACAAGGGCGAAACCATCGCGTTCCATTGCACCGCAGGCAAGGACAGAACGGGCTTCGGCGCGTTCCTCGTCGAGTATTCCCTCGGGCGCACTCTTGACGACTGCCGCGCAGAATATCTCAAATCAAACGAATACCGCAAGCCCGAAATCGACTACGTAAAGCAGAGGTGCAAATTCGCTCCTATCCGCAAATCCCTTAAAGAGTTTTTCCTTTTCGGCGCGCAGACCTTCGACGAACTGTTCGACACCGCCTTAGACGAAATCGCGCTCCGCCACCCCTCTGTCGACGACTATCTCGAAGCCGTCTTCGCCATAACCGCCGACCGCCGCGCCCTTTGGCAAAAACTGTACCTCGAATAACAAAAACAAGCAATATTGCGGCATTTTGCTCAAACGGTTGACAAATAAAACCCTCGGACTTATAATGCTTATACTCAATAAGGACGATTAGCTCAGCTGGATAGAGCGTTGCGCTACGGACGCAAAGGTCAGGGGTTCGAATCCCTTATCGTTCGCCAACCAACCCTCACGCGATGTGAGGGTTTTTTGTTGGCAAGATAAGGTATTCGATAACCTCGCTGACGCTCGTCACAACTCGCTCCGCAGTCCGCTTTCTTAAAGCAGGACATCTCTCGCGGTTGCTCCTCTTTCCCGAAAAGTTCTGCGATACTTTTCGGGAGCCCTATTATTCCCATTGGTTGTGCCTTGCCGCTATTACGCTCATTTCATTCGCTACGAATCCTTATCGTTCGCCGCTTAAACCTAATCGAAAACTTATTGTATTATAGCTTGGAAGACCTTTGCCGTGTATTTTATCGTAGGCAACGCAAACGGCGGTTTATGTCGCGATGCATAGCGACGCGCTCGTTATATCAAACACCCACGACGGTTCATTTTTAGTTTGTTACGGTATTATATGGTTGATAATAAGGTTGTTTGTGTTATAATAAATTTCATAAAATAAAACTTAGAAGGTAATATGCAT
>DBFJGL010000064.1:0-21978 GCA_048394785.1 Christensenellales bacterium
CATATAGGGAGGGCAAAATATTCAGAAATCCGTCAAACAAAGTTTCGTACGCCTCTTTGCTCATTCCGTACGGGTCCGAAAATTCGGAGTCTGTAAATCGTGAAAGCGACGTCGGCTTCCTGTCGGGACAAAGCCCGCGTCTTGCGAGCATATCCGCTACCTCGTCGGTGACGGCAAAAACTGCGTCGCATTCGGCTGTGAGGTCGGCAGTTACGGGCTGTGGCTGCAAATTTCCCGAAAAACACAAACCGTGTTCAGACAACACGTCTTTCGCAGCCTTGGCAAAAGTCCGTTCACTCACCGCAACTCCTGCCGAAAACACCTCCGTATGCTCGCCTTTATCCTTACAGTATGCGTCAAACGCCGCCGCAAACATCGGCGAGCGGCACGTATTGCCTTGACACACGAAAAGTATTTTCATATCTCTCCTTACGCCATCTGCGCGACTACAATAAAATTTATCACTATGCGCACGTATCGTGCATTATGCGATTGGTTTGGTTGATAACAACTTCCGCCGATTTGACCGAATACTTAAATACGTTTGCCTCCCGCGGCTTTGTTTACTCTGTTCATTACGGACTCCGCGGCTTCGCTCCCTACGAGTTCTAATACTATAATATAGTCGCAGGTCTTTTCCGCTTCTCTCAATGCGGAATATATTTTTCGCATATACTCCGCTTCGTCGGTACCGAGAGAATAAAAATTTACAACACCTTTCGTGCTATTATTTTCACATTCCGACAAACCGTTTCCATTTTCGCACAAGCCGCGCATAGGGACGCTTGCGCTAACGTCAGCACTTTCTTTAATGCGGATTATATCTTTATCCGACGCAAGAATACCTACTCGACAGCCCTCTGCCGCCGCTTTCATCGCGCATTCCGCCGCCGTAAGGCAATCGGCTGCGACCGCGGTTTCGCACACGGGCGAGTAGTGGGAGTATTTCATACCCGGCGATTTGGCGATTTTTATAACTTTGCCGTTTTGCATAACTTCGCCGAGCACCTCTTTGAGCATCTCCGCCGTGACTGCGCCCGGACGCAGAATTGTCGGATATTCGCTTGTCAAATCGAGCACGGTGGACTCTATGCCCACTAAGCACGCGCCGCCGTCGAGTATGACGGGTATTCTGCCGTTCAAATCGTCGTAAACGTGCTGCGCCGTTGTGGGGGAAATATGTTTTGAGCGGTTTGCGGATGGCGCGGCAAGCGGCGCGCTTTGTCTTATCAGTTCGCGCGCAAAATCGTTGGCAGGCATTCTGACGGCAACCGTTTCGCCCCCTGCGGTAACGACGTAAGGAATTTCATTACGCTTTTTGAGCACTACCGTAAGCGCACCCGGCATAAACTTCTCGGCAAGTCTGTAATAGGCGTCGGGAATATCCCTTGCAATGCTTTCCGCCTGTTCTATGTCCGCTATATGCACGATAAGCGGATTATCCTGAGGTCTGCCCTTTGCTTCGAAAATCTGTTTTACCGCGCTTTCATTGAACGCGTCCGCGCCCAAACCGTAAACGGTTTCGGTGGGAAAGGCGGCAAGTCCGCCGCTTTTTATAATTTCGGCGGCGCGCTTTATGCCTGCCGCCGCCTCTAAGATTTCGGTTTTCATTTTCATATATATTGTTTAACCGTATTTACGGCTTACAATTTTGCCCTTGCGCAATTCGATTTGCGCGGCTGTTTTGTCAGCTTAATCTGTATATATTATACATAACGGACTTGTCTGTCGCGGTGATTTTATCGAACACAAAGACGTACTGCGGCTGAGTGACGGGAGAGTAAAGAGTACAGCCTCCCGCCATAGTTGCCGGCATAATCACGTTGCTTTCTCCCGACACCGACGCCGTTATCGTCTTTATCCCGAACTTCGTGACGTCCTTACCGTCCTCTTTAACGGTTTGAGTGAACATATAACAGCCGAGTTTGTATATTTTACTCTTATTGCCCGTGGTAGCGACGTCCGCAAGCGGCTCGCTTCCGTCGGACAGTTTTTCCACTTCCTTGCCGTCCTTGCCTATAAGTACGGTGACGTTCTTGCTGGTCTTGCCCTGCGAGGGATATTTCTCGTAATCGCCGTCCTCACGCTCCCTCACGCCTATGGTGTAGTATCCGAGGAAGGGGTCGAGAGAGGAATATTTGAATGGTACGACAAGCTTGCCCGACATATCGTATGCGCCGTAGTAGTAAGTGCTCTTATCCTCGCTGTCGCGGCATTGCGCGACAATCATACCGTTATTCATACCCGCGCTGACAATCTCGTATTTTTTGTCTTCGAAAACGACGTTGCCGTGGCGGTCGTATGCGCGCATCGCGGAAGGATATAAAGGAGTATAACCTATCCCGTCAACAAATGACATAATGAGGTCGAACGCGCCCACGTCGTCCGCGCTTGCGTTGAGTTTGAGTCCGAAGTTAGACGACAGCGAAAGCATGACGTTGAGATTGCCGTCCAAAATGAATTGGTCGTAATATGCGGTTTTATCTGCCTCGATGCTCAGTCCGAACGCCGCGTACATATAATCGCCGCGCAAAAAGCCGCTTGTTGCTATCGGATTTTTGGTATCGTCGGCGTATTTGTCCGCATTGTAATACTTATTGCCGAGTTTAAGAAATATAAATTTGGAGCTGTAATTTTGCAGCCTGTCGCCCGACGGCTCGTAAATAAAACGGTTGACTACCACGTATTCGCCGTCATAGTAATAAGTATAATCATCCTCTTTGTCCACCGTCCAATCCCGATGTATGAGGAATTTGCCGCCGCCGATATAGGTGATTTCGTCATAATAATCGGACTCGCCGTTATCGATAACCCTGCCGTTTGAGGTAGCGTCGGAACTGACCGCTCCTCCGTCGGGAGCATAATCGGGCACGGTAAATATGCGGCTGATTGCCTTGCCGTCGCCGTCTTCTTTATTGCCCGTGACGGTAACGTATCTGCCGTCGAAGCCGAGCACGTTTGCAAGCAGATTGCTTTCGTTCTTTACCCGCATAACAAGTCTGCCGCCGTCATTATCCGGACGGTAAATCGACGTATAACCCTTTACTCCGTTAACGTCATAGAGATAGTTGACCGCTACAAGTTCGCCGTCGAGGATTTTTATGACTTTGTCGATGTCGACGCTGTCGGTGCTCTTAAAAAACTTCTGCAAAAGCACGGGAAGCCCCCACTTGGCGGAATATACCGCCGCACCTTGCGTTCCGTTCTTTACCGCCGCGATGAGTCCGTCTTTGACGCGCAACTGCCTTACACCCTCGCTCTCGGGGAAAAGCATATCTTTCGCTCCGTTTTTCATTACGGAAAGGGTGCTTGTTTCAGTGTTTTTTATGACGAAAGCGTCAAGCGAATCGATATAGCCGTTATCATATTTCGAACTGCCCGATATGTCGACTTCCCAACCTGCCGGCAGTGACATCATCAGACTCGATTTGGAAAGTTCCTTTACGCTGTCTTTGTTGACGTAAATGTCCAAAAGCGTCGTTTCGCTGTCCTTATTGCACGCCGCAAAGACGAACAAGGACGACATAATAAGTACGACAAGCGTTAAAATCAACAGTTTTTTCTTCATATCGGCTCCGTAAAGTAGTGCTTTGATACTCTGACACCAAGAGTGACGTATATAAGTTCGCATAAAAACATATTTGCGTTCTTTTTTACATTTTCCGTAAACTCGCCGACTTCGCCCGCGAGATAGGCGCGCGAGCGCGCGTCGAGTTTTATCGTTCCCGTTGCTCCGAGTCCGATTTCTCCCATACGGGCGCAATCTTCGCAAAGTATTCCGTCGGCGACGGAATAAGCCGCGCCGCCGGATAAATCGCACCTGCACGCCGCGCAATGCGAAAAATCGGGCAAACTGCCGTTAATATAAAGACAGCCGAGCAGAAAATCGCGCACGGCGTCCTGCGACGGACAGTCGGAATAAGCAAGGTCTTTAAGCGTGTTTACCGCCGCCGCGAACAGTCGGGGCTGCGCCTCGCGTGAAAGCTTGTCCAAAACCTCCAACACAAACGCCGCGGCATAATATTTTTCAATGTCTTCGGTGACGGGAGAGAACGCGTCGATTTGCGCGCACTCGGCAACTATGTATCTTCCGCCCTTTCCCGACGCGAGCATATACTCGCCGAAATTAAAGGGTTGGGCGGCATAACGGAGTTTGGCTTTGGGTTTGAGGCAGCCTTTCGCCGTTGCGGTAAGTCTTCCCTCCTCCAAACTTACGAGGGTAAGTATCATATCGCTTTCGCCGTAAGCCACCGCGCGCGTGACAACCGCCTTAACTTTTTTCGCCTCTTTCTCCGCCATCGGAATCCGTGCCGTGCTCCTTCATCTCCCTGTACATCATATACAGCTCGATTTGTCCCGTCTTTGCAAACATTTTCCATAAATCACGTTCGTTCATACGGATAGTTTGCGCTGTTTTTCCGTTTCGATACTCTCCGTTTGACGCGCCGCGTTTCGCTTTAACTTTATAACGCGCGGTACGCCCCGTCAAGCCGCTTTTGCAACCGACGGCAAGTTTAATCTTCCGTCAATTCCTTTCTGTCGTAACCGAGCTCGCGCATAAGATATTCGCTGTCGCGCCACTCGGCTTTAACTCTGACGTACAACGTCAAAAAAACCTTTGCGCCCGACATTTCTTCCAAGTCCTTGCGCGCCGCCGTCGCTATCTTTTTGAGCGTTTCGCCGCCTTTGCCTATAACAATCGCCTTGTGCGACTGTTTTTCCACAACCACGTCGGCGTCTATGTCGTATATCTCCTTGTCGTCGCGCAGCTGAAATTTGTTGATATATACGCCTATACCGTAAGGCACTTCTTTGTCAAGGAGATACAATGCCTTTTCGCGTATGATTTCCGCCGCCATAAAACGCATACTGCTGTCGGTGAACATATCCTCGGGATACATCATTGCGCCTTCGGGAAGCAAGGATACGAGCTCTGTGACGAGAGGCTGCAAATTATCCTCCTTTTTTGCCGAAATAGGCACTACCGCGCGTATTCCTTCTATGCCGTTGAGCTTGACAAGCGATGAAAGCATGGTTTCGCGCGTCACCGCGTCCTCTTTGTTGAGCGCGACGATTACGGGCAGTTTGACGGCGTTCTCCTGCAAAAACTCATAGTCCTCTTTCTGCATTCCGCGCCCTGCGTCTATGACGTAAATGACGCCGTCCACGTCTTTCATTCCGCTTTTCACCGACTGCATCATATACTCTCCGAGCTTGTTGCGAGTCTTGTGTATGCCGGGAGTATCGATAAAAACAGCCTGATAACCTTCGCCGTTGAGTATGCCGAGCACTTTATTGCGCGTGGTCTGCGGACGCCAGCTGACAATGGACACCTTTTCGCCCACAAGCGCGTTTATCAAGGTGGATTTGCCTGCGTTGGCAAGTCCTGCTATACATATAAATCCGCATTTCATTATCTCTGTTTCTCCTGATTGAAGGACATTTTTTACTTTTGTCTTTTCAGTCCGACGGCTTCCATAACCGCCTTTTGTTTTTCTTTCATTACCTTTTCGCCGTCTTCTTCTACGTGGTCGAAACCGAACAGATGCAACAGTCCGTGCGCAAGCAAAAAACCGAGTTCGCGCTTATAACTATGCCCGTATTCTTCTGCCTGTTCGAGCGCGCGCGCACGGCATACGGCGATATTTCCGAGCATTACCCTGCCGCCGCAACGGTCCGTGTCGCAGAACTCACCCTCGTCCACAGGGGGCTTCAAACCGTCAAAGGACGGAAAGCTGAGCACGTCCGTGACTTTATCCGTATTTCTGAACGAGGAGTTTAATTCGCGTATAACGTCCTCGTCCGTTATCTGCACCTCGGTAACGAAAAAGTCGCGTTGTCCGAGTACCGAGAACACCGCTTTTTCAACTTTCTTCAAAAGCATTTTTTCCGCAAACGACGCGCCGTAAACTTTAAGCATTTTTCTTCTTTTCGTATGACACTCTGCTGTGATGAATGGAGGGCAACACCTCTATTATGGTCTGCTTTATCGTCGCCAAATCGCCCATCGTAATGGGACACTCGTCAAACTGTCCGAGCGAAAGCTTTTCGTTTATAAGCTTGCCGATGCGTTCCTCGAACTCCTTTTTCGTGTCGGGAGTATATGCCCTGAGCGCGGCTTCGATTGTGTCGGAAATCATAACCACCGCGCTGATTTTACTCTGCGGCTTAGGTCCCGAATAAGTGTAATTGTCCACGGCAAGCTCGCCCTCCTCTTTGAGCGTCAAAGCTTTGCGGTAAAAATAACCTACGGGCGCGGTGCCGTGATGTTCGCGGCATACCGCAACCACTTCGGGAGGCAGACGGTACTGTTTTGCGAGTATCTCGCCGAACATCGTATGCGAAGTTATCATACTCACGCTTACCTCGGGAATGAGCTCGTCGTGGGGATTGTAGTCCGATTGATTTTCGGAAAAATATACGGGGGCTTTGAGTTTGCCTATATCGTGATAGTAAGCCGCGCAACGCGCAAGATTGGGGTTTTCGCCTATCGCCGACGCGCAGGATTCCGCCAGATTTCCGACTACGAGCGAGTGATTGAAAGTGCCTGGTGCCTCGCTCGCCAACCTTTTGAGCAAAGGATTGTTCATATTGCAAAGTTCGTTCAGACGGAAGTCGTCCGCAATGTTGAACGCACCTTCCAAAAGCGCGACTACGGGCATAAAAACGAAAATTGCCGCGACGCTCGCGCCGTAAGAATAAAGACTGTTCCAAAGCAAGTTTATCGTCAAATCGCCGCAGGCAACGGTCGTGGCAAGCACAAACGGTATGCCGAACAGAGAACTTGCCAGCGCAACAAGCAGAAATTTGAGTCTGCTGTAATGATTGTCCACGAAAAAGCACACTATGACGGACACTGCAAGCGCGCATATCACCGACGTTTCAGCCTCCGCAAGCGAAACATCCGCCATCTCGGCGTTGAACAAAAACGCAGTTGCAAGCATTACGCCCGTCACGGCAGTGGTCATAAGAGCGGCACGCTTGTCCGTCAGAACAAGCATTACGACGGTTATGAGCACGAGCGGCATAGAATAATAATTGAGCTTTACCGCGCTGAAACAGCACGCAATGAAAGTCAACGTGCCGAGTATTGCCGCGATTATGAAATCGCGCACAACCGTTTTGCGCTTTATCGAAAGAAAATAAACGCCGCAGTAAAGCACAATCCACAAAAGCAGATTTGATATAAAACGTCCCGTCGTGGTTATCGCCGACGCGGACGTGAACGCTTCTGCGAACCTGCCCGTAACAAAAAGCGAAAACAGCGTTGTCGCAAACGTCGCGATTATAAGCGGAAACAGACATTTCAACGTGCTGTCGATAAAATGTCTTCTCGCCCTTATCCTTTGTTTTTCTTTGATAGACAGTTCGCCTATGTTATCCGTCATTTACCGTATTCTCCTTAATCCGTCACTCCGACGGATTGTCTTCTTTATCCGCCCCTGCGGACGTACGCTTGTTTGTGCCGTCTGCAAAGTTGTCCGCGTTATCTGCGTTTTCCGCCCTTTCGTAGGCGCGGATTATCTCTGTCACGAGAGGGTGTCTTACGACGTCCTTTCCCGTGAGTTTTACGATTTCTATTCCCTTTATGCCGTCAAGCACCCGGGTCGCGTGCTTCAATCCGCTTGTAACCGAGTGCGGCAAATCTATCTGCGTGACGTCGCCCGTCACCACGATTTTACTGTTTTCGCCCATTCTGGTCAAAAACATCTTCATCTGCTCTTTTGTGGTGTTCTGAGCTTCGTCGAGTATTATGAAACTCTTTGACAGCGTGCGCCCCCTCATATACGCGAGCGGCGCGATTTCTATCGTTCCGTTCTCTATGTGCTTGACGTACGCCTCGCCCATAGTGTCCTTCAACGCGTCGAAAAGAGGACGGAGATAAGGGTCTACTTTCTCGCTCAAATCCCCCGGCAAAAATCCGAGTTTTTCGCCCGCTTCCACCGCGGGACGCGTCAGTATTATCCGCTCCGTATCTCTGTTTTTGAGCGCGGCGACCGCAAGCGCGACTGCAAGATACGTTTTGCCCGTGCCGGCAGGTCCTACGCCGAACACGACGCTGTTGTTCATAATTGCGTCGACGTACTTCTTCTGACCGAGCGTTTTGGGACGAACAACTCTGCCCTTATAAACTCCGATTGCGGAATCGGTAAGTTCGCTCAAACTGCCGCCGCCGTTTTTGCGTATATCTATCGCCGCCGCCACAAGCTCGGGCGTAAGTCCGCCCTTTATCGCCGCGATATACAGTTCGTCTATAGTCTTCAACGCATCGTCGGCGTCTTCGCGCTCGCCGTTGACTCTGATTGCGCCGTTTACCGAATACACGCCGACGCCGAACGCCTGCTCAATCAAAAGTCTGTTGCGGTCGAGTTCGCCGAAAACCTCCATCAGCGCGTCATAGTCGTCGAAATATTTTTCAAGCGTTATTTTCAATTTATCCTTTCCTCCGCCACTATTACGACGGTCACTTCGGTGCCTCCGTCGACTCTCGCGACGTCGTACACCGCTTCTTTTACAACCCCTTCGGCGGCAATTTCTTCGAGCAATGCCGAATATGCTTCCGCCTTCATCTGCTCCTCCGTGCGCCCGTTTTCGCGCTGTATCGCCTTTATTTCCGTAAACGTCCACCTGTATATCCGATAAGGAATCAGAAAGCCGTATTCGGCGACTTCGGTATATACCGTGTATTCTTTGAAAGAAGATTTCGGCGGTTCGGGAGTTTTTCCGAATATGCCCGTCCGTGTATAGCTTTTGCTTTCTCCCTCGATTTTAACAATCTCGTTGTCGGCAAAATATGCAGTGCGCTTGTAATACACGTTGCCGTACACCTCTCCGAGCGCAGGCGCGGTCACCTTTTCTTCGCCGACGAGTATGTAGTCGCCAATCAAAACGTCGCCCGCCTGCACCACGTCGCCGTACTTTACCTCGGCGGTGCCGCCCTTTACGATGACGCGGGTAACGACCGCTCGCTTTTTCGCCTTTACCGCACCCGAACTGAGCCCGATTTCGGGGACTTGCGCGAGCTCCTCTTTCAAAGTTACCACCACGCGCGTTCCGGTTTTTCTCACCGACGCGAACGCTATGCCGTCGAGCGCAAGCAGCTGTTTTGACAATGCGGAAAAGTTTCCGTCCGCGATAAACGCGCCCTTGCGTATGCCGCTTGCCGTCAGCAAATCGACGGCTTCCGCCCTGTACGCTCCGTCAAAAACCACGTCCGTCACAATCATCGGATACACCGCCGCTGCCGTTGCGAACAGCATTATTCCGACGATAAGTCCGACGCGTTTGAGCAGATTTGCGACAAGCGGCGCGCCGCCTTCTATTTTTATTATTTTGTAATTATAACATAAGTTATCTAATAATGCAATAACATCGGCGCGATGTTTGCCCGATACGCTGAACCTCATCTGCCTGCCTCCGACTCGCACGTCGGTTACGCCGTATCTGGTACCCAGCGTGCCGAGAAGCCTCGCAAGGTTCAACCCTTCCACCTCGAAGCGGCAAATACCTCTGTCCTCCGCCATCTTTTGCAGCGCACTTCGCTTTTTTGAAATCGAGGTGTTTAGATTGCCTGTATTTTCGTTTTTATCGTTTTTGTCCCTATCTTTGACATATGCATTATCAAAATTTTCTCCGCGCTCCCCGTATGAGCGTTTATTCTCTGATTTCGCGCCGTCGTACTCGTTGCTGCTTCGAAGTTTGACGGAAGACGGCGCGCCGTCCTTAATTTCATTCGCGGACTTATCGCGCTTTTTATTTGCGCCATTCCGTTCATAGGCACTTTTAATTTGCCGTTTTACGCGTTTAGATTGCCTGATTTTCAATATTTACACCCCTTATCGCGCCTTTGATATAAGCTTCGCCGCCGCCTATTTGCACAATTTCGAGTTCGCTGCCCGTTATGCTTGCAATATGTTTTTTAAGGCGCAGGCGAACCTCCTCCCCGTTTGCGCCGAGCACGCCTTTTATGCCGCTTGCGACAAGAAATCCGTCGCCCATCAGCGTGAGCGTAAACGAGCATTCCGCGTCTGTTTTGAGTTTGTGTTTCAATTCGTCGATAAACATACAAAAATTTATGCGAAGCGGACGGCATATATACCTTTGCTCTTTGTCTCGGCGCGCGCATTGCGCCGCGTATAATAAAATTTATGTTGTTTACCTTATTAAATAATTGCGCGAAGCCGACCGTTGTGATATAATGTTGCAAAATTAAAGAAAATAACTCTCAGGAGGAATATATGCAATATTCACACGAAGTTGAAAAGATGTGCTGTGTGGCAAAAGGTCCCAACCACGGTCCCGCGCCTATCCCCGAAGAAGGAAAATGGGTTCAGGCTAAGGAAATCAAGGACATCAGCGGTCTTACGCACGGCGTAGGCTGGTGCGCTCCCCAACAAGGCGCGTGCAAGCTCACCCTTAACGTCAAGGACGGCATCATTCAGGAAGCTCTGGTCGAAACGCTCGGCTGCTCCGGTATGACTCACTCCGCGGCGATGGCGGCAGAGGTTCTCGCAGGCAAGACCATTCTCGAAGCCCTCAACACCGACCTCGTTTGCGACGCTATCAACACCGCTATGCGCGAGCTGTTCCTGCAAATCGTTTACGGAAGAACTCAGTCCGCGTTCTCCGAAGACGGACTTCCCATCGGCGCAGGTATGGAAGACCTCGGCAAAGGTCTGAGAAGCCAGGTAGGCACAATGTATTCCACCGTCGCAAAAGGTCCCCGTTATCTCGAAATGGCGGAAGGTTACGTCACCAAAATCGCTCTCGACGCCAATAACGAAATCATCGGTTATCAGTTCGTCAAGATGGGCATCTTTATGGAAATGATTAAGAAGGGCGTCGACGCAAACGAAGCTCTGCAAAAATGTACCGGCACTTACGGCAGATACGCCGACGCGGTCAAGTACATCGACCCCAGACAGGAATAGGAGGTAGTTATGAGCGTCAGATTTGAAAGCTATGAAAGAAGAATAGATAAAATCACCAAAACCCTCGCCGAGTACGGCATCGCCTCTTTGGAGGACGCAAAAAAGGTGTGCGACGATAAGGGTATCGACGTCGAATCCATCGTCAAGGGCATTCAGCCCATCGCGTTTGAAAACGCCGTTTGGGCTTACACCGTAGGTTGCGCCATCGCAATCAAGAAAGGCTGCGCGAAAGCTGCGGACGCGGCTGAGGCAATCGGCATCGGTCTGCAATCTTTCTGCATTCCCGGTTCCGTCGCGGAACAGCGCGAAGTCGGTCTCGGTCACGGCAACCTCGCAGCTATGCTGCTCAGAGAAGAAACCAAGTGTTTCGCCTTCCTCGCAGGTCACGAGTCTTTCGCCGCCGCAGAGGGTGCAATCGGTATTGCAAGAACCGCCAACAAGGTCAGAAAGCAACCCCTTAAAGTCATTCTCAACGGTCTCGGCAAGGACGCCGCGTTCATAATCTCCCGTATCAACGGTTTTACTTATGTTCAGACCAAAATGGACTACTACACCGGCGAAGTCGCTGTTGTTAAGGAAACAGCTTACTCCGACGGCGAGCGCGCGGCTGTTCGCGTTTACGGCGCGGACGACGTCACCGAAGGCGTTGCCATTATGAGATTGGAAGACGTTGACGTCTCCATCACCGGCAACTCCACCAACCCCACCCGCTTCCAACACCCCGTAGCAGGCACCTATAAAAAGTGGGCTGTCGACCACGGCAAAAAGTATTTCTCCGTGGCAAGCGGCGGCGGCACGGGACGTACCCTCCACCCCGATAATATGGCGGCAGGTCCCGCGTCCTACGGTATGACCGATACGATGGGCAGAATGCACTCCGACGCGCAGTTCGCAGGCTCCTCCTCCGTTCCCGCTCACGTCGAAATGATGGGACTCATCGGTATGGGCAACAACCCCATGGTCGGTGCAAGCGTGGCTTGCGCAGTTGCTGTTCAAGAGGCTTTGACGAAGTAAAAGCGTCTACAACAAGCAAGCAACGATATAAGTTCTGCAATGCAGAACAAGCACTATACATCAAAAGACATCGAGGCAACACCGAGATGTCTTTTTTGGTGTACAAAACACGCCGACAATCGGTGTTGAGCAGCAAAGCTCAAACAAAAAACGCAAGTTTACGTGTAATTGCGAGGAACGATAAAAGAGTGACGAAGCAATCCCCTAAATAGGAACTTACTCCGTTTTACCTCGCCTTCCCACCCCCTCTACATAGGGGACTGCCGCATTCCACTCTCTGCGCTCGGTTCATTCGCAGTGACACCGACGATAACTTATACACGACATACCCGTGTCATTGCGAGCATTGCCTGCAATGCGCGGCAATCCCCTAAACAGGAATGTAAACCACATACACTGAGCCCGCGTGTGCGGTAGAGTGAAGCGCAAAGCGCGCAACATAATGCGCGCGGAAGAAGCGAAAATAAAGAAGCGAGTAACATTGCGTCATCAGGCGCAATCAAGCGAGCGCAACATTTTTCGCGCAGGGGTTGCTATCCTATGCAGGTTATATTACAATGTTTATATTATCGCATAAAGGACTTTTCAACATATGCAGGTAGACGTCTACGACTTCGATAAAACCGTCGTCCCCTTCGACAGCGCGCTGAAATATTGGGGATTTTGTATGCTCCGATGCCCTTGGATTATCCTTTTGCTACCCTTTCAGTTCATCTGGGGGCTGCTTATGGTGTCGCAGATAATATCCGTTGAGACCTGCAAAAAGTGGTGTTTTACTTACATAATTTTTATCAATAACGAAAAGATCGTAAAAAAGTTTTGGGATAAGTACGAAAAGTGCGTGTACGATTGGTTCAAACCCGAAAATCGCAAGCGTACTACGGTGCTGATAAGCGCGAGCCCCGATTTTCTCATCAAAGAAATTGCGGACAGAATGAAAGTGGATTACTGCATATGCACCCGCCACCGCACAAACGGTATGAAAGACGGTAAAGTCTGCCGCCGCGCCGAAAAACCCGTAAGGCTCAACGCCGAGTTGCCCGACATTGAGATAATGGACGTCTATTCCGACAGTTTCAAAAGCGACAGATATATCTTCGCGCTCGGAAAAAGATGTTTTCTTGCAAATAAAGGCGAACTTACGCAATTCGACTATGCAGAAGCTGAAAAACAGTTAAAATAAACTCCGCCTTTTTCCATTTGATAACATTGCAACAAAAATCACTCCGCAGGAAAAAGCACCGTTATTTCCGTACCTTCGCCGAGTGTAGAATTAAGCCCTATTTCGGCGTTATATAGTTCTGCGACGTGCTTGACTATGGCAAGTCCGAGCCCCGTGCCGCCCGTTTCGCGCGACCGAGATTTTTCCACCCTGTAAAACCTTTCGAATATACGCGCGCGGTGCTCCTGCGCTATGCCTATTCCGTTGTCGCTGACTTTAACCGTTACTCCGCATGCGCTCTTTACCGCCGATATTCTCACATAGCCGCCTGCGTCATTGTATCTGACGGAATTTTCGGCAAGGTTCTTTATTAATTCGTACACATGTTCTCTGCGCGCAATGACCGTGCCCTCGCCGTCTACGTCGACGCGCACTCCTTTTTCCTTTGCAAAATGCGATAGCGACAACCGCACTTCTTCCGCAACTTCTATTACGTCCACATTCTCCGCGCCCGACGTATCAGTGCTTTCAAGACGGCTCAACTTCAACATATCCTCAATCAAAACAAGCATTCTATCCGCCTCTTTCGCTATCTGCAAGATATAGCGGTCAAGCGCGGCGTCCTTATTTTGCAAAGTCAGCATTTCATCGAAACCCTTTATTGCGGTAAGCGGAGTCTTCAATTCGTGCGAGGCGTTTGCAAAAAACTCCGAACGCATTTTTTCGCCCTCTTTCGACGCGGTAACGTCCGACAAAACAAGTATGGTAAGTCCGCTGTAAGTCCTGCGCAATACGCACAGATAGCAGATTGCTCCGACACGCAGTTCAAAACTTCCGTCCTCGCCGCCGCTTGCGCACAAATCCACGCGTTTGCAAAGCTCCGCATCGTCCGTGAGGCTGTTTATTCCCTTGCCTATTACGCTTTGCGACGCTCCGAAAATGACGCGCGACCTTGTGTTGAGTTTCTCTATCCTGCAATCTCCGTCGAACACCACTATACCGTCGGATATATTGTCGAGAATATAGTCGAGTTTTGCTTTTTCGTCCGACAACTGCTTTACTCCCGACGTGAGTTTTTCGCCCACGTCGTTCATTTCTCTCAAAAGCGCGTCCGCTTCGTCGTCGCCC
Source organism: Christensenellales bacterium (assembly GCA_048394785.1). Taxonomy (GTDB): domain Bacteria; phylum Bacillota; class Clostridia; order Christensenellales; family CAG-917; genus DBFJGL01. The sequence continues at coordinate 14,236 of DBFJGL010000064.1, forward strand.
GTAACTGCGTCGACGGGCGAAAATCTGCCGTCGGCGACCGCTCTCAGTCCTTCTTTAACGGCTCCCAACGGTTTCAATATCCTCGTGCTCGCGACTATGCTCGCAATCGCCGCAAAAGTAACCGCGGCGATTAGTATTGCTATCATAATCGGCAAAGTTCTGAGCACGTAGGCGTCGACGCTTTTTACCGTCACCGCCGTACGAATGAACACGTAATCGTTGTCAATATCTGTTTTCAATGCGAAATACATCAGTTTTTCGCCCAACGTATCGCTGTCACGCAAAACAGTTTCGCTTTTTCCTTGCGAAGCGAGCACGATTTCTTCTCTGCCGAGATGGTTATCCATAGTCGCTAAATCCACTCCGCTGCTGTCTGCGATAACTCTGCCGTCTGACGCCACTACAGTAACCCTTATCCCGTCGGGAACATCGGTCAACGCCCCGTTTTTACTCCATTGAGCGGCATATATTTCGGCATAATTCTTTACGCTTTGCTCCGCGTAATCGTAATTATCGGCGCGCGTAACCAAGATGCCGAGCGTCAACATCAAAATAAGCGCAACTGCGGTTATCAGAGTTATACTTATGGCAAGACGTTTTTTCATAATATCATCGATTTTTCTTTACTTACGCAGCACGGCGTATTTTCCGTTTTTGGAAATTCCGCATGCAATCTTTATTTGCGGCTGCATTTGTCGGGTTCAGACAATCCGTCAAGCGGAATGCGGCTTTGAAATGCGCGATCGGATTTCTCTCATACAAGCATAAAACCGACTCCGCGAACCGTTTCTATTTCAGCCGCGCTGCCTGCCGAACCGAGCGTTCTGCGCAAAGAATTGACGTGCGCGTCAAGCGTACGCGTTTCTCCGAAATAATCCTCTCCCCAGACTTTGTTCATTATTACGTCGCGCGTCAGAGTGTTTTGCGCGTTTGCGACAAGCAGTTTGAGCAAACCGTATTCTTTGAGCGTCAACGATAATTTGCATTCTCCTGCCGTTATGACGTGCGCCGCATCGTCCACCTCGATGTCCTTATAAACGGTTTTTGCCGCTTTCGGCTGCGATTTTCTTATACTTGCGTTGATGCGAGCCACAAGCTCCATTACGCCGAAAGGCTTTGTGACATAATCGTCCGCACCGGCGTTAAGCCCCTTTACTTTACTCAGCTCCCCGTCCTTTGCCGACACCATAATTACGGGCACGCCGCAATACCGTTTATCTTCACGCATTTGCGACAGTATCCCGAAGCCGTCGGTATCGTCGAGCATTATATCGAGTATGGCAAGCGACGGCACTTCCTTTTCAAGCGCGTCGAAAAACTCCTTTGCCATACAAAAACACCGCACGTCAAAACCGAAACTTTCCAACGCGCAGGAATAGAGTTCTCTTATTGCCTCCTCGTCGTCAACCGCGTAAATCAAAGGTTTATCGCTCATTTTCTGCTCCTTAAATGCCTTATCCGCATTTATGACTGCCTATGACCGCATATTCCACCCATTCTCCGATGTTGACTGCGTGGTCGGCTATGCGCTCTATATATTTAGCAATCATCATAAACAGTATCGCTTGGTCCGCGTTATCTCCGTCCTCCCGTATAAGCGCGACAAGGTCATACTTTACTTCGTCGAACAACGCGTCCACTTTGTCGTCGCGCGCTTCCAATCCACGGGCAAGTTCAAGGTCGCGGTTTATATAGCTGTGCACTCCGTCCTTAACCATCATAACAGCAAGCTTTGCCATAAGCGGTATGTGAGGAGGCATATCGAAACGCCCGTATTCGTCAAACTGCAACGCAATCTCAGATATATCCGCCGCCTGGTCGCCTATGCGTTCCAAGTCGGTTATCATTTTGAGAGCCGCGCTCACCTCTCTGAAATCCTTGGCGACGGGATGTTCCATAAGCAGAATTTTAAGACAGTCCTGCTCGATGTCGTGCTCGGCTGCGTCTATATCCTTGTCTTCGCGTATCACTTCCGCCGACAATTCTCTGTCGCGCCGCACCAGCGCTCCCACGGATTTTTCTATGCTGAGCTCTACCGAGCGGCACATCGCTATCAGCTTGTCGGACACATAGTCCAACTCCTTTTCGTATTTGGCTCTTATGCTCATATTATACTCCTCTCTGCGTGATTGTAAAACGATTATCGATTATCAGCCGAAACGCCCAGTAATATAGTTCTCCGTGCGCTTGTCCGACGGATTGGAAAACAGCTTTTCCGTTTTATCGTATTCGACGAGTTCTCCGAGAAGAAAAAACGCCGTCATATCCGATACTCTCGTTGCCTGCTGCATATTGTGAGTGACGATTACGATTGTAAGCTCCTGTTGCAGTTCGTTGATAAACTCCTCTATCTTGCCCGTCGAAATCGGGTCGAGCGCGCTTGTAGGTTCGTCCATAAGCAGAATTTTAGGTTCTGCCGCAAGGGCGCGCGCAATGCACAGACGCTGCTGCTGACCGCCCGACAGTCCGAGCGCGCTTTTTTTAAGGCGGTCCTTGACTTCTTCCCATATGCTCGCCTTTTTAAGGCTGCGCTCTACTATAGCGTCGAGTTCCGACTTTTTGCGTATCCCGAAAGTGCGCGGCGCAAAAGCCACGTTGTCATATATGCTCATAGGAAAAGGATTTGGTTTTTGAAAAACCATTCCCACCTCTTTTCTAAGCAAGTTTCTGTCCGTGGACTTTGCGAATATATCCACGTCGCCGATACGGTATTCGCCCGTTATGCGGCACCCGTCCACGAGATCGTTCATTCTGTTGAAAATTTTGAGAAAAGTGGATTTTCCGCAGCCCGACGGACCGATGAGCGCGGTGACGCGCTTCTCGGGTATGACGATATTCACGTTTTTCAACGCCTGAAAATCGCCGTACCAAAGATTGCAGTCTTTGACGGTTATATTCATATCCGAACCGAAATCTATCATATTACACCTATTTCAAATTGTTTTTTATAAAGCCTTTTCTGTTTCTCGGCGGTTTTATTTCCCCCGCGCGCTTTTTCAATGCTCTGCCTGCGAGAGTAGCAAGAGCATTCAGCGCGATTACGAACAAAAGCAACACCACCGCCGTTGCCGCCGCTTCGTCGGGATAGCCGTGACTGCCGAAATAATATACGTCGAGCGCAAGACTCGTACCCGGCTGCAACAGCCCTTTCGGAACTTTGTCCACAACCATACCTATCGTAAGTATGAGCACCGCGCTTTCGGAAACGACTCTTCCTATTGCAAGTATTGCCGCCGTCACAACGCCGCTCGACGCCGCAGGAAGCACGACCGTGAATATCGTGCGCACTTTGCTTGCGCCCAACGCATACGCTCCCTCCCGATAACTCGAAGGCACCGCGCGCAGGCTCTCCTCCGAACTTCGCACTATGACGGGAAGTATCATTATCGCAAGCGTAAGTCCGCCGCCGAGCATCGTATATCTCCAACCGAACGCCACAACGAATACCAAATATCCGAAAAGTCCGTAAACTATGCTCGGTATGCCTGCGAGCGTTTCCGTCGCCACTCTTATAATCTTGACGGGGAGGCTGTCGCCCTTGGTGTATTCCACAAGAAATATCGCGCTTGCAATGCCTATCGGTATGGCTATCGAGGCGGATATGAGCACAAGCTCCAACGTCCCGATAAATGCAGGCAATATGGACGGATATTCCTTATATTCTCCGAACAGCAGCTGATAGTTGATCTTGTCCACGCCCTCAATCAGTATGTATATTACCACCGCGACAAGCGCGACGACAGCCGCAACCGCCGCAGCGACGCTGATCCATTTGAGGAAAGCATAAAACGCAATCTGAGATTTGTGCGCGTCAATTTTCTTCATTTGTCACCTCGCTGACATCTGCTGCGTCTTTGACGGACGAACCGCCGCAAACGGTATTGCCGTCGACTGCGGCGACCGAGCGGTCGCAAAACGCCGTTCCGTCTTGCGCAAGGGCAAGCGCGCCGTCGGCGGAACGGTCGCATAAGCGAACGTAGCTGTCGTTATGTTTTTTCGCAAACGCGTTTATTACTGCTTTTCTGCCCTTAGGTTTACCGCGTTTATCTGCTTTGTCCCGTTTAAGAAGCGAAAAACTCAAATTCAGCAGCAGAGTGAAAACAAACAGCACCACTCCCGTCGCGATTAGCGCGCTCAATGCGTCGTCTTTCAGTTCCATTGCACCGAGCGCGATGTTTGCGGTGAGCGAACGCACGCTCTGAAACAGGCTTTCGGGAAGTTCCGGGCTGTTGCCCATAACCATAATCACAGCCATCGTTTCGCCTATTGCGCGTCCTATTGCAAGCACGACGCCTGCAAGCACTCCGCTCTTTGCCGCAGGTATCATAACTTTGAAAGTCGCCTGCTCCTTGGTCGCGCCCAAAGCAAGCGCGCCCTCGTAATAGCTTTCGCTGACGGCGTTCATCGCGTCAAGACTGACGCTGACTATCGTGGGCAGAACCATTATCCCAAGCACTATGCTCGCGGATAATATGCCGTAACCAACTCCGTTCGGCGACAGATAGTCGCGCACGAACGGCACTATCACCGTAACGCCGAACAGACCGAATATGACCGACGGTATGCCTGCGAGCAGATTTATCATTTGCCTGATTACCGCAACTAGCTTTTTCGGGCAGAATTTGTAAAGGCATATCGCGCAAAACAGCCCTATCCCCACGCCGAACGCGACGGATAACGCGGTGACGTATACGCTGCCCACAATCATATTGAATATACCGAAAGACGGATTGTCGGCAGTCGGCGTCCATTCCGTTCCGAAAATGAACTCGCCGAAACCGTATTCGCTTATGAAGGGTATTCCGTTCATAAACAGAAAGACGGTAATGACAGAAAGCGCAAAAACGGAAAAGACGGCACATATTGCGAATGTGCCTTTCATAATCTTTTCCCGTGCGTTTATAAAACCGTAAATGGATTTTATCTTCATAATACACAGAGTTTAACTGTATGTTTTGCTATTTGCTTATTTGCGACCACTTGGTGATTGCGTTATCGTTCGCGTTGCAGTCATAAATATTTTTGAGTTCGTCGAGCGTGATATTGTCAAACGTATTGGATTTGTTTACAATCATCGCTATGCCGTCCTTCGCAACCTCGTAGGACACGCAGCTCGGAGCTTTCGAAGAATTGAACTCTTCGCTTATCATACCGAAATCGCTTACGTTTTTCTCCGCGTCGTTATATCCCTGTCCGCTTCCGCCTGCGCCTACCGTCACGGTTATGCCGCTCTGTTTGTTCTCGAACTGCATCGCGAGTTTAAGCATAAGGGGTTTGAGAGAAGTGCTTCCGCTGATGTTGATTTCGCCGGAAAGGTTGCTCTTTACCACATACGCCGCCGCATTGTCCTTTGTGGAAACATAGCCCTCTGCCGATATTATTTCCTGTGCGTCCGAGCTTGCGAGATACTCGATGAATGCCGCGTTGACTCCGCTTGCGACGTTGCTTTCCTTATAAACTACGCTAAGCGGACGCGCAATGCCGTATTTACCGTCTTTTATATTCGCTACCGTAGCTTCCACTCCGTCTATTTTGAGCATTTTTACTTCGTCTGTCACATATCCCAAACTTTCGAAAGCGATTGCGTGAGGATTATTTTTTACTTCTGCAAGCACGCCTGCCGTGCCGTTTGCAATGATTACGCCCGAAACGTCAGCCTGTCCTTTCAAGCCCAGCATCTCCATAAACGCCGACTTTGTGCCGCTGCCGTCCTCACGGGTAACCACGCTTATATTCTTGTTTTCGTCAAAACCTTTGGTTTTGTTGCATGCGGCAAAGCATACCATACCGATGATTATCGAAAGTATTGCCGCCGTCAGTAAAATCAGTTTCTTTTTCATACAAAATCTCCTTTTATCGGGTTCGACGGTATTTTCTCACTTATCCCTTTCGCAATCTATCTCGTTTTGGTAAAAGAATTGTAAAATGTATGTAAAACGCGGCTTACCGCCGCGTAGTTATGATAAAAATTTTTCTGTGCAACCGCCGTCAAGACGCACGCCGTTGTCCTTTTCGGCGCAATTCCGCCGCGCGCCGTGAGGTTTTAGCGCGTCAGGTCGGAATAAACTTTGAATTTGCCGTTTTTGGAAGACATCGAAAAAAAGTCTCCGTCGTCGGGCAGTCCTTCGAAGTACGCCGATACGGCGCCCGTCGTGCACTTGTGCCCCGAAATCAAAACGTTTACGTCATCGCCGCCGCACGCGACGCCATCGTTGCATATATCGCTTAAACTGCTTAAAAGCGTAAAACTTTCTCTGTTTTTTCTGTGTTTTGCAAGCAGACCATCCATAAAATCGCATACGCGCGCATAAAACGCCTCGGGGTTTTCCACGCCGCAGAATAAATCGGATTTAGGCACTATGCCGTATCTCTCCACCTTATCCGCCGTGATAATCTCGCCGTCGGCACTCCCCAAATCGAATACGTTTATTCTCTCGTCGATTATTATGTCCGCTATGTCGGCGCAAGCTGCGATTTGAGCGGTCTGTATGGCGCGCTCGCACGACGAAGAATATATTTCGTCAAAAGAAACGCTTTTCAGTTTCTCCGCGCTTTCTTTTGCCTGTTCGACGCCGCGGCTGTTTAGCGGCAATCCCCGTCTGCCCTGAAATCTGCCCTGTATATTCAAATCCGTCTGTCCGTGACGAAGCACAAAAATATTCATAGCCCGCTCTCCGCTATGCTTTTATTCGCTATGTCTCTGTTCACCATATCCTGATTGAATTTTGAAATAAGCGCGTTTGCTTTTTGATTGAAATTGCCGTAAGTCGAATTAACGAAATCCACCTGAAACACGGGCATAACTTCCAACCATTGCATAAAGTCCTCTCGTTCGACAAGCGCGGCATTGTGTTTTTCCGCGATTTTCAAAAGCGACCAGCCGCCTATCGCCGCAAACACGTCCTTTGCCGACGCACCCGAAAACGCCGCCTGAGTCTGATTCATTCTCAACTTATCTCTGCAACTGTCGTCCGCACGCAACGCTTGGTAATGTTTTTCTATTTCCGACGTCAAAATACCTCTGTCGCTTCTCGAATGCCACTTATGACTCGCGTTTGCGTCCATATCGAAGAAATATGGGTAACCGTCGACGCCGCCGTCCCACCAAGGTTTGTAAAGTTTTTCGTCGCGTCTGTCAAACAACACTACGCCCGGCGCGGCTCCGTCGAGAGTCAAATCGTTGTATCTCAACTCAGAAATTTTTGCGCCGCCGTCGCCCGAACCGAAAACGTCGGCGTTGCCGTAACGAACGTAATCGTAAATATTTTTGCCGTCCTCTTTAATGCCTGCAAGAAAATCGTGGAAAGCAGAATAATTGTTCCCGTCGCCGAAATACATCGTCTGAAAAAGCAACCCGACAATCTCTCCCCTGCCTTCTTTTTCGCACTCGTTGAGGAACCGCAGTATCTCCCTGACTTTGCCCTCCAACTTGCCCGCAAGGTGCGAGTGCGACGTGTACCACTCCCCATCGTAATCGGTGTATTTGATGTGCAAAAATCTCGAACCCTGCATAAGCTGAGAATATATATCCGCCGATTGCGTAACGCCGAAACGATACTGCAAACCATATGTAATGGGCGCGAGCTTGCCCATTATTCCGTCCTTATCGGCATAATCGACGGGCGAATATGCGTCGAGGTCGGAGGTGTGCGCGTCGTGAGAAGCGAGCATAGCGATGTCGATATAACGGGGATTTGCCTCTGTTATGCCGTCAATATCCGACATAACCGAGCCGTATTTATA
>DBFJGL010000065.1:0-3643 GCA_048394785.1 Christensenellales bacterium
TACCCGAACCGCGCTGACGGTTGGCAAAATAGACGTCGCCGCGCGTAAGGTCGGCAAAGCCCTTTATGTTTTTGGGGTTGCCGCGCTCGACGATAAAACCTTGCGTTCTGCCCACGCCTTTTATAAGCGCCATTTTTTTGCCGGGGAAATATTTTTTGACGTAGGACACGTTATACTCTCCGCTCTCCTCGTCGAGCAGGTGAACGGGGGCGACGTGACACTCGCCGCGGCTCAGCGCGGTTATGCCGCCCATACTGCCGACGTGTGCCGAGGTTATGGGCATTTTGTCCTGCAATACGTCGATAATCATATCGTGACTGCCCGTCATCACCAACATCTTTTTTATTTGCTCGATTGGTTTTTTGAGTTCTATTTCCACCGTCTTTCCGCTGTCGAAGCCTTCGGACAGACGAGGGATTCGCATATAACCGTCGGCTTTTACCAGCGACATTATCTGCGCCGCGCCGCGCTCCAACGGGGTTGCTACAAGTTTTCCGTCAACCTCGCCCACCGACATTCTTACAAGTTCTTCGTTTTTGAAAGAGGACATAACCTTTCGCGTGAGCTGTGCGTTTATCTTGACGGTTTCCTTTTCGCCGCCGCCCGACATTACGTGCAGTATGGGACGGACGAAAGTTTCGAACACGACGTACGCGGATACGGGATAACCGGGGACGCCGATTACGGGCTTATTGTTGATTTCGCCCAATATGGTGGGTTTGCCGGGCTTTATGGCAAACCCGTGCATATGAACCTTTCCGAGTTCGGACAAGGCGTGGACGGCATAGTCTTTCGTGCCGGCGGACGAACCTGCGTTTACTATCACTACGTCGTTTTCCTCAACGGCTTTGAGTATTGCGGCTTTAAGCGCGGTAATATTGTCGGCGCACACGGGATAACGGGTGACTTCGCCTCCGTAAGTACGCGCGAGTGCGGCAAACATATAAGAGTTGGACTCCATCAGCTTGCCTTCTTTCAGTTCGTCGGGGTTTCTCGTCATTTCCGCGCCCGTCGGAATTACGCCGACGCGCGGTTTTTTGACCACTTCCACGCTCATAATGCCGCCTGCGATAATCGCACCTATATCTTCGGGGCGAATGCTTCTTGCGGCAGGCAAAATGATTTCGCCCGACACGATGCTTTCACCCTTGACGCGCACGTGCTGCCAAGGATAAGCAGGCGCGGTAATCTGCACTTTATCATCGTCGAGCACTATTACGTCTTCAATCATTATGACTGCGTTTTTATCGGCAGGAACGAGATTGCCAGTGTTGACATAAACAAAAGTTTTGTTCAATTCAAGCGTTAAAGGTTGTTTTTCTGTTGCATTAAGCGTGTTTTGTGCGAATACCGCAACTCCGTCCATAGCGGCGGCGTTGTATACGGGGTCGCAGAACTTTGCGTAAACGGCGCGCTTCGTCACCCGTCCGAGAGCGTCCTCGACGGGCACTGTTTCTCCGTCGAGTTCTTTGCAGTTTATGGCTTTAAGATAGTCGTAAAACACAGACAAATCATTGTTTTCTATGTAAGTTTTTCTTATCACAGCAACGTAACCTCCACATTCTGTCCTTGATATATTCCTTCGGTTTTGTCCTCGGTCACGATATAGCCGTCGGCTTTCGCTATCACGGATATAAGTCCCGATTTTGAAAAAAGAGGGTACGCCTCCCAACCGTTTCCGACGGGGGCGAGCGCAACGGGAATGATTGTGCTTCTGCCGCTCGCGGACGGAAAATTGCATTTTGCGGTTGCGGTTACTCGTCTGAAACGTTCGCGCACTCCGAGGGATTGTTTTACGGTGTCGGCAATCAGCAGTTTTGCCGTGACCGCCGCCGCCATAACGTGTCCGGCAAGTCCGAAAACGAGAGCGTTGCCCGAGCGCGCCGCCATTGTGGGTTTGCCCGGTTTTATGCTTATGCCTTTAATGTAAACTTCGTCGCACAGTTCGGACAGCAGTTTATAGGTATAGTCGCGCTCACCCACAGAGCTTCCGCCCGATATGACCGTTATGCCGCCTGCCGCTATGCCGTCCTGCAATGCGGCGCGTATCGCGTTTTCGTCGTCGGGCAGAACGGCGGTGCGCACCGTAGAGCATACGTCTGCAAGCAGGGTTGATATCAGGGTGGAATTGACGTCTCTTATTTTTGCGCCGTATATCTCGCTGTCGGGCGCAACCAACTCGTCTCCCGTCGACAGCACGGTCAGATTTATTTTTTTATATACCTCTGCCGAGGTTATTCCCAATGCGGCAAGCACACCGCATTTGAGCGGCGAGATTATTTCGCCTGCGGACATTATTATTTCGCCTTTGCACACGTCTTCGCCTGCGGCGACGGTGTTTTCGGCGACGCGCTGAGGGCGGTATAAGAACAGTTCGTCCGCCGCGCCCGTGTCGGTGTATTCGAACATAGCGGCGCAGTCCGCGCCCTGGGGCAGCATTCCGCCCGTCGGTACGGCGTAAGCCTCGCCGCAGTTCAGTTTAACGCTCGGTTCAACACCCATTTCGCCTTTGCCCACCACGTTGAACAGGGCGGGCACGCTTTCGCTTGCGCCGTAGGTTTCGCTCGCTTTGACGGCAAATCCGTCCACTGTCGAGCGCAAAAAAGAGGGCAGATTTTCGGGCGCGTAAATATCTTTTGCGCAAATTCTGCCCGACAGCAGGGCAAGCGGCACATTTTCTGTGCCGACGTCGAGATAATCAAGCCGCTTTTTTACTTCGGCTATCGCTTCTTTTAAGGTGATTACGTCAAACATCAGCGCGCACATTCGCCTCCGCCGTTCAAGATGTCCGCGCCGTGTAAAAGCGAGGGTAAAACAAATTCGAGATTTTCCCTTACCGCTTTCGGCGAGCCGGGCAGATTGAGAATTATACAGTTGCCTTTTATGCCGCATACCGCGCGCGTGAGCATTGCGCGAGGGGTATGTTGCAAGCCGTTGAAAACCATTGCGGCGGTGACTCCGTCGCATTCTCTGTCAATAACGGCGCGCGTTGCTTCGGGAGTTACGTCGCGTTTTGAAAACCCCGTGCCGCCCGTTGTGAAAATGAAGTCGCATTTTTTGCTGAGTGCGGCAAGCGCGTCGCTTATCATATATACCTCGTCGGGTAAAATCATTCGGGTGTGTATCTCGACGCCCTCCGCCCGCAAAATTTCTTCGATAACCGCGCCGCTAACGTCCTCGCGCTCGCCCTTATAACCTTTATCGCTCAAAGTTATGACAGCCGCTTTTCTCATAGAATTCCTCCGTATCATACTCATATAATTATAGATTTACAGCACCGCAAAGTCAATAGCCGCGCCCTCACTGCCGAGATATGTTAACCTCAGTTTTCTTCATATTCCGAAAAAGCTTGCTGTAAGTCCATACCAACCATTAAACCGACATTGAAAGTGTCTACGTTTATGTAATAATATACTTCGTCCAATTTGTCTTCTATTGCCAATGCGTACGAGTTAAGAGTGCTTTTTCCGTCGTCATCTAAAAGCTCTTTTAAATTATTGAAAAGCGCGCACTCTTTTTCGTACAATAAGCTTTCACGATATTTCTTTTCATATTCCTTTTTCCACTTATCTATAACATCGCTTGCAAAAATGTCATACAGCTTTGAATGCCTCACAGATTTAACTTCCAAAATATCTACAAC
>DBFJGL010000066.1:0-4692 GCA_048394785.1 Christensenellales bacterium
GAATCTGCCGGGTGTTATTGCAAAATTAACTCATATCTCAAAGAAATAATCAGCATTTTATCGCAAGAGTTTGACTTTGTCGTTATCGACGGCGAGGCGGGAATAGAACAAATCAACCGTCGCGTTATGGAAAAGGTTTCGCATCTTATACTCATCACCGATATGAGCAAAAAAGGACGCGACGTATGCGCCACAATCAAGACCGTTGCGGACAGAATGGTTATGTATGAAAAAATCGGCGTTATCGTCAATAGGGTGACGGACAAATCGCTGCTTGATATGATGGACTTCGGCGGGGTGGACGTGCTTTCCGCAATCGGCGACGACAAAAACCTTACGATGTTTGATTTGACGGGAGAGAACGTGTTCAACCTGCCCGAACATTCCGAGATTGTAGACGGCGTCGGGACTGCGCTTTCCGCAATCGGCGTGTTAAATAATTAGGAGAAACTTATGAAAGACTTAAAACACCTGATTTATTTCGAAAGTTTGTTGCAGGAAGCCAATAACGACCTTGTGCAGCAGGCGTGCAAAGAAGGCAAACTTGCAATGGGGTATACTTGTTACCATATGCCCGAAGTTTTGCTTAATCTCGACAAATGTTTTTCGGTCAGGCTTACCGCACCGAGAACGGGTTCACTTGACATAGCAACGTATTATCTCAGCAATTTCCTTTGCGGATACTGCAAGGCAATTCTTGAAAGAGGGATAGAAGGCGGTTATAATTTCCTGTCGGCATTGCTCGCGTCGGAAACGTGCAGCGAGATGAACAGGAGTATGGAGCACTTTGAAATTTTGAAACTTATTCCCAACGACAAGTTTTTCCTTAGTATTATAGACGTGCCTTTTAAGACGGCGGAGCATTGTATAGCCAGCTATATGAAGCAGATAAGGCTGAAAGTGCTTGAACCTATGCGCGACGTATACGGCGTGGATATAAGCGCGGACGCAATGCGCAAATCGGTTGAACTTCACAACGACGTGTGCAGGATTATCACCGAAATAGGAAAAATGAGAAAGGAAGACAATCCGCGGATTACGGGTTATGAGTTCCATATTCTGAATTTGGTCTCGTACGTTTGTCCGAAATATCTCATAGTCGATAAACTGCGCGAAACTTTGGAGGAACTGAAAACGCGCGAGCCCGACGCCAAAAAGAATTTCAGAGCGAAAGTTGTCGTTGTCGGGAGTGAAATGGACGATCCCGACTTTACAAAACTTATCGAAGAAAGCGGCGCGCTCGTCGTCGCCGACAGATATTGTTTCGGAAGCACGCCCGGCAGAGAGGAAATTATCCTCAGCGATGATGAGGACCCGTTCTATACCATTTGCAAACACTATATGAAAACGTCTCAATGCCCGCGTTATATGGAGGCGGAAAAAGTTCACGGCAGAAAACAGTTTGTTGCCGATTTGGCAAAGGAGTATCACGCGGAAGGCGTCATTTACGAGCAGATTAAATTCTGCGAATATTGGGGATATGAAAGAGCTCTCGCTTCGCACATTATGACAAACGAATACGGCATTCCTTCAATCGCCATAGACAGACAATATACGGCAAGCGCGTCGGGACAACTGCGTACGCGCGTTCAGGCTTTTGTCGAGAGCCTTGAAATCAAAAGAATTCAAAAAGCCAAGGAGGCCAAAAAATGAGCGGACTCGGAAAATTACACAACGATAAGACGGGCGTTTACAAGCACCGCGAATGGCGCGGCGTAAAGGATACTCTTTACGACTATTTCCGTTGGCTTATTACGTGGAAAGACATGATAAAAATGGTGCTCAAAGGTCCGGTAGCCACCGTAAAGGGGCTGTGGAAATACCGTTGGATGTCAAGTTATCTTTCAACGCCGGCGTTTATTGACCGTCATACGGAAGGGCTGCGCGGACCTCAGCTCAGAATGACTCATTTGCACTTCAATATGATTATCAAACACGCAACGGGACTTATTCACACAAGTTTTGTCGCCGACGAAAAAATCAAACCCAACAACAAACTCAGCAAAAAAATTGTCTGCATAGACGAGCTTATACCCGTTGAGTTTATGGCAGGATTTCCCAATCTGACTGTGGTACCCGTGCAAACGATGCCTATTTTTCTTTCGAGTATGGTTGACCAGAAAATCGCGCCTCCGTACCTCGACGCAGTTGAAAACTACGGCGTGCCCGCAGACGTTTGTCCGCTGCCCAGCGCGGAAGCCGGCGTTGCCGTCGAGGACGATTATCCCAAACTCGGCTGTTGTATGATTACCTGCAATATGCCTTGCGACGGTTCGGTAATGACGGGTTCTTTTCAAGAACGTCGCTTTAACTTGCCTTCTCACGTTTATAACGTGCCTCTGCGCTATACCGAGGAAGAAGTTCAGGACTACGCCGTTGAAGAACTGAAAGAAATGATTAAATTCGTCGAAGACCAAACGGGCGAAAAGTTTGATTGGGACGCGTTCCTTACCGCGCTTAATAATTACAACAAACAGCTTGATTTCGAAATGCAGAAATGGGATATCAACAAAACCGATTATCCTCAGATGACGGGCGCAACGTTCTGGCTTTATAGGCTTTATTATTATCATCTTTCGGGCGGATTCGATAAACGCTTTTTGGACGTCGACACAAAGGTCAACAAGATTATGATGAAAGCGTATGAAAATAAAACGCCTTGCAGCAAAGAAATGCGGCATCGCGCTATCGTATGGAGCTGCCCCGCAAACTATTATACAAGCCTTCCGAATTGGCTTGAAAATTGTTGGGGAATGAACGTCGTAATGGATATGGAAACGATGATTTCATACATAAAATTCCGCACCGACACAAGAGAACACGCCTTGCAGGATTTGGCAAAGTCCTATCAGCGTACGACGATGCGCAAGCATACCAAGGGCGGTTACCGCAACGTCGTTGACGAACTCTGGCGCATTGTGGAAGAGTATAACGCCGATACCGTTATTATGTACGACCAGATTTCGTGCAAGGGTATGGACGGCTTAATCGGCACGTTTGAGGACCAGGCGAGAGAGCGCAACATCAATTTTATATGGGTGCAGCAAGACCTTATGGACCCGCGTACCGTGTCGCGTCGCAGTATGCGCGAACAAATCAACAAGTATATGACGACCGTTTTGCAGGAGAAGCCGGTTGACGAAAGCCTTTTGGATTTCGACGATTCGCTTGCGTGGTAGAAAAAGTTAAATAAAAATTTGAAATTATGGAGGACAAATAATTATGAAATATTTCGGAGGATGCGACGTCGGTTCTACATATGCAAAGTGCGTTATTCTTGACGAAGCAGGAAGAATTGTCGCCGACAGTACCGTAAGAAGCAAAATCAGGGCGGAAGAAAGCGCGCGCGCGGCTATGGACGAAGCCATTGCAAAGGTCAAAGATATTAACGACGCAAAAGATTTGGCATATCTTATCGGTACGGGTTACGGTCGTAATAAAGTTCCGTTTGCGGATGAAAACATATCGGAAATCAGCTGTCACGCAATGGGCGTGCACGTTACCGACCCGACGATTAAAGCCATCATAGATATCGGAGGACAGGACGTCAAGGGTATCGCCGTCGATAAGGACGGAACGGTCAAAAACTTTGCGATGAACGATAAGTGCGCCGCCGGTACGGGACGTTTTTACGAGGCTATGGCAAATGCTTTCGAGATGTCGCTTCCGGAGTTTTCAAAACTCTCGCTGGACAGCAAAAATCCCATTCCCATCACTGCGCAATGCACCGTTTTTGCAGAATCCGAGGTCATCAGTCTTGTCGGCGAGGGCAAACCTATGGCGGATATTGCGGCGGGCATTCAGCTTGCCGTTGCAAAGAGATGTTTTGTTATGGCAAAAAAAGCGGGCGCAACCGACAGCATCACTTTAACGGGCGGCTGTGCAAAAAACGAAGGTCTTAAACAGGCAATCGAAAAAGTGCTTAAAATAAAAGTCGTCAATCTTAAAACCGATCCGCAGCTTATGGGTGCGCTCGGCGCGGCAGAATACGCAAGGCAAAAAGGTCTTGCTTAAATCGACGATTGGTTACGGAGGTATAAACAATGGTTTGGTGGCAAATTTTGTTAATTGTTATCGCAGCGCTTGT
The DNA here is from genome assembly GCA_048394785.1 of Christensenellales bacterium. GTDB lineage: Bacteria > Bacillota > Clostridia > Christensenellales > CAG-917 > DBFJGL01. The sequence goes on from DBFJGL010000066.1 coordinate 4,088, forward strand.
CGGAGCCCTTATTCTGTTTTTCGCGGTTACGTTTGCGCTGTATTGGTTTAACGCCGATATGAAGTTCATAAATTGGTTTTATAATAAAATGTCGAAACATTACGACAATATGAAACGGGACAGAGTTTTGTAATGGAACTTTTTGATTCTTATATAAAACACGTAGAAAACCTTTTGGGAGGAATGACGCCCAAAAGGTTTCCTTTTGATAAGACAAACGTTTGGCCTACGTCGGCAAGAGGCGAGTTGATTCTTGTAAAAGACAGCGCGTACGAGTTGGGCGGCGGCGACAAGAATTCGGTGGGGTTTTCGGTCGTAACCGAAAAATTAAACGTCGAAAACGAAACCTTGCTTTTCGGGCAGGATATTTCTCAAATCAATTCCGATTGCGATTTTGCAAAAATCGTTTTGCTTAAAATCAAAAATTTCTCCGCAGATGAGCAGGAACTTTTCAATGTTGTAAAAGAGCTCGAATACGTTAAGTATAAAGTCAACGTCAACGGTTTTATGGCGCGCGCATCGGCAATGAATTACCGAGAACAAATCAGGGTGGGAAAAAACGCCGTTAAAAACGGACTGTCGTTTGAAAAAATCGGGAATACCCT
>DBFJGL010000067.1:0-12021 GCA_048394785.1 Christensenellales bacterium
ACTCTATGCCGGGCGCGCTCGGAAGCGTTGTCGGAGTGGTGTTTTTCCTGCTGGTTTTGTTTGCGGCAATAACTTCCGCAATCGCGCTTATCGAAGTAAACGTCGCCGTGCTCACCGAAAAACTGAATATGAAACGGAGCTGGGCTTCGCTTGCTGTGGTCGGAGCGGCGACGGCAGTGGGGTGTATCGTTTCTCTTTCGCAGGGCGGATACATAGGCGGCGCGGATTTGCTCGCAGGGTTCGACACTTTTGCAAATACTTTCCTCTTGCCGTTTGTGGGCGTTTGCACCTGCATATACGTCGGTTACGTCTGGAAGTCGCAGAACGCAATCGCCGAACTTACCGCGCACAGCGACGCCGCCACGTTCAGACTCGGCAAAGTTTGGTCGTTCAACATCAAGCTAATCTGTCCCATTATGATTGCGATATTGTTGGTGTACGGCATAGTGATGTTGTTCATATGACCGTCCGCCGCCAACCCGAAAACAACCCAAGGAGAATATTATGGTCAAACACATTGTTTGTTTCAAACTGAAAGAGCCTACCGCCCAAAAATGCGCCGAGCTTAAAGAAACGCTGCTGTCGATGGAAGGACGCGTCCCGCAGCTCAGAAGCATAGAGGTGGGCGTCGATTTTTTGCACAGCGACCGCAGTTATGATATCTGTCTTATCGTGTGCGTTGACGACAGAGCCGCGCTCGAAGCGTATCAGAAAGACGAATATCACTGTTCCGCAGTGAAGCCGGTAATGCACGCCGCAAGAGAGGCGAGCGTCGCGGTTGATTTCGAATTCTGAAAACTTTTCCGATTGGCGGAAAGTGCTTAAACCAAATACTTTTTTTACAAGAATAATCGTTTGCACATACTGTCAAATATACATTCTGTATTATTAAACTATGAACTTCGCTCAAAATCTTAAACAACTCAGGCTAGAACAAAAATTATCGCAGAGGGAGCTTGCCGAAAAGGTGGGCGTCACCCAACAATGCGTGAGCGAATGGGAGAAGGGCAAAATTGACCCGACCCTTACTTACGTTGTAAAGCTGTCCAAAATCTTCGGCGTTACGATTGACGCGCTTGTGTTCGACTGACCGCCTGCGGGATACGCAAAAGCAAAGACCTTTTCGACAGGCTGAGTAGCGACGAGTTTTCGGCTGAAACCGATTTGATAACGTACGGAAAACGGACGACATTAGTCGTCCGTTTTTTATGTCGCAAACAGCGTAAAACGCGTTTTTGAAAATTATTTTCGCAGTAAGCCGCTGTGCCGCCGATAACGGAAAATACAGTCTTGTATTTACGCGTTGCTTACCGGGGTGCGGAAACCGTTGCCGTTGACTTCGCGCGCTTTGGTTATATACATAAAGGCGTTGGGGTCTTTATCGTTGATTATTTTTTTGACCGTGTTTATCTGTTTTTTGCGCACGACGCAAATCAAAACCTTATGTTCGTCGCCCGTGTAGTGTCCGATGCCGTTGATTGAGGTCACTCCGCGGTGCAGTCGGGAGGTGATTTCATCGGCTATTTCGTCGGGTTTATCGGATATGATGTTGAAAACGATTGACGATTCCATACCCGATTGAATGACGTCCGCGACTTCCGACGTGGTTACCTGCGAAATGAAGGAGTAGAGTATGGGCGAGAGTACGGCGGTCATAACCGCGGTCGCGCCCTGCGAGAAGTCGATGCCGATAAATCCCAGACCGCCCGACGCAATTACGATGATGCAGTCGCAGGCGAAAATCCACCATTGAACGTCCGTGGACGGATTGTAGCGGTATATGATTTTACCGAGTATGTCTGTGCCGCCCATAGACATATTGTTGCGAAGCATAAAACCGAGCGCAATGCCGCATCCCGCGCCGCCTGCAACCGACGCGAGCAGACGCAAACTGCTTTCGTTGCTGGCGCTGTAAAATTGCGGAAAATCAACCGCGCTGAAAAGTCCCATAAACGCGGAGTATATGCCTACTACGACGAGGGTGTTGAATGCAAATCGCTTGTTAAGCAGGAACAATGCGGCTATAAGCAAGGGCAGGTTGAGAACAAACCCCGTTACGGCGGGGTTGAAAACCGTTTCCGCGAGGTGCTCGTTGAAGGGCAGTACGGCGTTGTATATCAGAGAAGAAAGACCGCTCAGTCCGCCGGGAGCAAAACCGTTGGGTATAATGAACACGTAAGTGAAAATGGCTCGGATAAATGCAAGAACCGTCAGAAACAGATAGTATTTGCAATATCTCAGAGCCTTTTCGGTTGAGGGTTTGAGCTGTTTGTGTGTATGTTTTCCCATATCCAAATAAGTGCGCGTACTTACGCGCCGCGCCCGCGCAGTTTTTTATTATATTACAATTATTTACCGTATGACATAGTGTAGTCAATCGCAAAGAAAAGTCAAGCGTTTTGCGGTTGCGCAAACATTAAAACAATATATTGTTATCCGATGGGCGGATTTACGCACTCGATGATAAGTTCCGCCGCGGGAATATAAGTTGTCGCGACGGCTCGTAAAACAGCATTTGCGGCATACTCATGGCAAAATATGCGTATTGACGATGTGCCCTGCCGATGTTATTATGTATACAGGAGGAAATTATGGCTACATTACTTAAACAAGGACTTATCATTGACGGAAGCGGCAAAAAAGGTTTTATCGGCGATATTCTTATAGATAAAGACCGAGTTGTGAAAGTTGCGGAAAATATCGACGCTGCCGACTGCGACGTTCTCGACTGTCGCGGAGCGGTGATTGCTCCGGGCTTTATAGACGCGCATTCGCACAACGATTTCTTTTACGATTACGACAATGCGGAAGATTTTTACCGTCCGTTCATCGAGCAGGGCATAACCACTCAGATTACGGGAAACTGTGGTTTTTCGCCCTTCGGAGTGGCTGAGGACAGCAAGTATAAGGATAAAGTCGGCGGCGGACTTTTTCACGCCAAGAACGCAGGCTCGTTCAAGGATTTCGTAAAGGCGGCGGAAAACAGAATATTCGTCAATATCGTGCCGCTCATCGGGCAGGGTACCACGCGCATAAGCATATCGGGATACGATTCCGAACCTCTCGGAAAAGAGGACATAGAACGTGAAATGAAGCTTGTGGACGAAGCTATGGAGAACGGGGCGTTCGGCGGTTCGTTCGGCTTTATGTACGAGCCGGGTATGTACGCCAAGGAAGACGAACTGTTGGAGTTTGCAAAGCGCATAGCAAAGTACGACGGCATTCTTACCATACATCCGCGCGCGTGCTCGAAAGTCGCGCTCGGTTATCCGCTCCTTTCAAAACCGCACATTGAAATCGCGCTTGACGAGGTGGCGCGCATAGCGGAGCAGTCGGGAGTGAGAACGGAGTATTCGCACCTCATTTTCGTAGGTCAGACGTCTTGGAAAAGCCTCGAACCGATGCTTGCGAAATTCCGCGAGCTGAGAGCGCGCGGCGTGGAAATCGCGTATGACAATTATTCGTTTACGTACGGCGCGTCCGTTATAACCATAGTGCTGCCTTCGTGGTATCTCGCGCTGTCCAAAGAGGAGCGCAAAAAGCCCTTCAATATGTTCAAATTGAAGCTTATGACGTACATCACGAAGTACGCGCTCGGCATAGATTTTTGCGACTTTACCGTGGCGTACATCTCGCCCGAGCACAAATGCTATGAGGGTAAAACCGTTTCGGAGTGTGCGAGGGAGGAAGGGTTGTCTGATTTCGATATGTACATCAAACTCGTGGATTTGAGCGACGGACAGGGCAGGCTTTATCTCGACAAATATTACAACGAAGAAATAATAAAGCGTCTTATGAACGACGATTTGTCGGTGTTTATGACGGACGCCTGGGTAGAGGAAGCAGGCACGCAGAACGGCGCGGCGTATCAGGGCTTTCCGTATTTTTTGGTGAGGGCAAAAGAATACGGCATTCCGCTTGAAAAGGTGGTGCGCAAGATGACGGGCGCAACCGCGGACCGTTTCCGCATACCCGACAGAGGATACATCAAAGAGGGTGCGTTTGCCGACTTTACGATTTTCGATTACGATAAGGTAAAGGTAAATCCCAAACAGCCCGACTTCAAGCCCGAAGGTATAAAATACGTTATAGTCAACGGCGAATGCGTGGTAAAAGACGGCGTATACGAGTCAAAACGCGCCGGCAAGGTGATACTGAAACAGAACTGAGCGCATTGTGCTTTGCGACTTAAAGACTGAGTCGTGCGCGCGAACACAGCGAAACAACGGCGCGAAGTTCGAATGCAAACAAGAAAATCAGCTGAATATCAATAATCGCAAAAAGGACGGTTAAACCGTCCTTTTTGAAATTATAAACTGCGCTTACCGAATAAGTTGCATTGTACGTACGGTTTATAAAAGTCGGGAGATTGGAAAATCCATCGCGACTTTTATGCCGATTAAGGGTTTATGCTTCGTCCTGCAACTTAATCAAAGCGACGCCTTGTTTTGCTTTGCATACGGGGCAGATTTCAAACGCTTCTTTCGCCTCTTCTTCGTATCCGCAGCCGCCGCACTTCCATTTTACTTTCTTCGTCTTTTTGTACATGGTGCCGTTTTTCAGCTGTTCGTACATCTGCTCGAAGAACATTTTATGGCAGGTTTCAATCTGGACAAGGTTTTTATAAAGAGCCGCGATTTCGGGGAAGCCTTCTTCGCGCGCTATTCTTTCGTATTCGGGATATATGCGCTCCGCTTCAATAGCTTCGTCTTCCGCCGCAAGCTTCAAATTGTCTAACAGGTTCCACTTTTCCTTGAAAGGATAGCCCGAGGCGATATCGATGTTTTCAATCGTTTTGTCGCTTGCCTGCTGAATGAACGTATAAAACATTCTCGCGTGGTTGAACTCCTGATATACGATTTTGTCGATAAGGTCGGAAAGGGCGGTATAGCCTTCTTTTCTCGCGCCGTATTCGATGAATTTGTAGCGTACCTGAGCCTGACATTCGCCGGCGTACGATTTTGCCAAATTGAGATAGGTTTTGCTTTCTATGAGTTTCATATTTACCTCCTGTTTGAGTAAGTATTCGCAAAATCGGCAAAAATATACCCGCAATACGCGCAACTTGGCAAGTTCGGTTTGCTTTTCGCGGGTTGCGGTGTTATAATTTTGAAAATAAATATAAAGAGGCTTGCTTATGAGTGATTGTACGCACGATTGCGGAAGCTGTTCGGAAAACTGCGCGTCGAGAGATTTGCACGAAAATCCGCATCAGTTAAGCAGAATAAAAAAGGTTGTAGCAGTAGTAAGCGGCAAAGGCGGAGTGGGCAAATCGCTTACCACCGCATTGCTCGCCGCGGCGGTTAACAGGCGCGGTTTCAAGACCGCCATATTGGACGCGGATATAACGGGACCGTCCATCCCCAAAATGTTCGGGGTAAGCGGCGGAGTTGAAGGCGACGATACGGGTATGTACCCTCGCTCGTCGAAAGGCGGCATAAAGATGATGTCTTCCAACCTTCTTCTGCCCGAGGAAAACTCCCCCGTGCTTTGGAGAGGACCGCTTATTGCCGGTATGGTAAAGCAGTTCTGGACGGACGTAATCTGGGGCGACGTGGATTATATGTTCGTGGATATGCCTCCCGGAACGGGCGACGTGCCCCTTACTGTGTTTCAATCCGTAAAAATCGACGGTATCGTCATAGTGACTTCTCCTCAGGAGCTTGTCAGTATGATTGTGGAAAAAGCCGTCAAGATGGCAAATATGATGAATATACCCATTTACGGCGTGGTTGAGAATATGAGCTATGTAAAATGCCCCGACTGCGGCAAGGATATAGTTATATTCGATAACTCCAAGGTGGACGAAGTCGCAACCGATTTTCACCTTGCGGTGCTTGCGAGAATGCCGCTCGACGCGGTGGTCGCAAAAGCGTGCGATAAAGGCGAGGTTGAAAACGTCACGGTCGACTATCTCGACGCGGCGGTCGCGCTTATTACGGACAGTGCAAAATGAGAGGAACAGAGGCGAAAAACAATTTCAAATCAGGATATAACTGCGCGCAATCGGTAGTGCTTGCGTTTTCCGATATGTTTGACTTTGACGAAAACATGCTGCTCAAAATGTCGTCGTCATTCGGCGGCGGTTTCGGGAGATTGCGCGAGGTCTGCGGCGCGTTCAGCGGCGCGGCTATGGTGCTCGGCTATAAACTCGGCTATACGGAAACAGGCGATTACGAAGGTAAAAAGAAACTTTATTCAATCGTGCAGGAAGCTGCCGACGAGTTCAAAAAGGTTGCGGGCAGCATCGTTTGCCGTGAACTGAGAGGTCTTAACGGGGCGCAATCGCCCGCGCCCGAAAAGCGTACGGAGGAGTATTACCACGCCGTGCCTTGCGCGGAGCTTTGCGAGCTTGCTGCTCAAATCACGGAAAAGCTTATCGAAAAATACGCCGATTGACAGTGCGTCGATTGACGAGCCGATAAGTTTGCAAAACGTCGGTTGATACGCTCGCAATTACTGAAATGCCGCGTAAAACAACCGTTCGGTCGGACTTCGGGGAAAATGAGAAGGAGAGACTATGAATATATTGATTGTTTGTTCGAGTAACATTTGCAGAAGCCCTTACGCGGAGTTTATGTTGAAGCGTATGATTGAGCAAAATCCCGTACTCAAAGACAAGGGCATTTCCGTTTGTTCTTCCGCGGTGTTCAACCAAAGCAAGGTCATTCACCCAAAAGCCGTAAAATGTCTTCTCGCGGAAGGATTTGACGAGGAAACGGTAAAGGCGCATCAGCCCACGTTCAAGCGCAGTGCGGACAAGAGGTTCGCCGAAGCAGACGTCATAATCGGAATGTCAAAAGGACACGGATTGCTTACTCCCAAGAAGTACCGCTCCAAGTTTACCACGCTGTCGGAGGCGGCGATAGGATATTACGTTCCCGTACCGGACCCCTTCCTTTACGTAAAGCAGGAGAGATACGACGAAGTTATGAACGTCATCAAGGAATTGCTCGAACTGTACGTTGCAAAGCTCGAAGACGAATATACCGAATAAACGTGTGCGGTCGAAATGAATAATCGTCCACAGCTAACGGCTGCGGCAGTCGCAAACAGCGGCGGTTATCATAAGAGGCAGTCTTGCGGTCAGCGTTTCAAACGGTTTGGCGGGCGAAAAACATTAAATATAAGAATATGTCGGAAAGTATTTACACTAAAACCGAATTGCTCATCGGGGCGGAGGCGACGGACGCGCTTAAACGCGCGGCAGTGCTTGTCTTGGGGCTCGGAGGCGTGGGCGGATACGTGACGGAAGCGTTGGTTCGTGCAGGAGTCGGCAAAATAGGGCTGCTCGACGCAGACGTTTTTTGCGAAAGCAACCTTAACCGACAGATACTTGCAACCCGCTCATCTCTGAACAGAAAAAAAACAGAGGTTGCCGCCCGACGCATTGCGGACGTCAATCCCGATTGTATCGTGGACGTTTATGATATTTTTTATCTGCCCGAAACTGCGGATAAAGTGAATTTTTCCGATTATTCGTATATAGTCGATGCGGTGGATACAGTGACAGCCAAGCTCGAAATCATCAAAAGGGCAAAAGCTTGCGGCGTGCCCGTAATCAGCTGTATGGGCACGGGCAATAAAGTCGACGTCGCCTTTAAGGTCGCGGATATATCGCAAACCAAGGTGTGCCCGTTGGCTCGCGTTATGCGCAAAGAACTTGCCGCCGCAGACATAAGCGGAGTTAAGTGCGTATATTCCGAAGAAAAGCCTTATGTTGCCGACGGCAGAACGCCTGCAAGCATTTCGTACGCCCCTGCGATTGCGGGGCTTATTATGGCAAAGGAAGTCATTGCCGATTTAATAGAAAAAAAATAGAAAAGTTTTGACGTTTTGCATATACGATATTCCGATTGAATATGCCGATTTATGTTATTCGTATAAAGAGGGTATCCCCTATGCAGAGAAGTGTGCTTTGAGTTCGTAGAAAATAAAAATATTCTATTTTGTCATTACGAGCGTAGCCGTCAGGCGCAGCGCGGCAATCCCCTATGTAGAGGGGTGCGCTTTGGGTGTGGAGAAAATAAGCATATTATATCATGTCATTGCGAGAAGCGATGAAAGAGCGACGAAGCAATCCCCTATGTAGGGGAGTAAACTTTTTGTATGAATATAAGTATTCATTCCTTTTTATGGGATTGCTTCGTTACTTCGCATTCGCTTCGTTCCTCGCAATGACACCAAAGAATAAGCAGGCAAGCGGATAAATATATTCGCATTGACGGCATAAACAGGTTAGTCAAGCGGATAAAATAAAGCGAAGACGGCGGAGAAATAAATATAATCCGAAGCGGTAATGTTTATTCGGTGTCAGCATTCGAATACGAAAGACAGCGGACCGTCCTGTTGTTGTTCGATGTACATATGCGCGCCGAAAACTCCGTTTTTGACAACAACTCCGTCCTCTCTGATTTTTTCGGTTATTCTTTTATACAATTCCAACGCGCGTTCGGGCAGTTCTGCGTGTCCGAAATCAGGTCTGTTGCCCGTGCCTTTTCCGAGCGTGCCTGCCAACGAGAACTGCGATACAAGCAGTATTTCGCCGCCTGCGTCCTTTATGTTGAGGTTCATCTTGTCGTTTTCGTCGCGGAATACTCTAAGCTTGGTCATTTTCCCCGCGAAATAATCTGCCTGTGCTTCGGTGTCGCCTTTTTCAATGCCCAGAAATATGGTAAGCCCCGAAGGAATTTCGCTGATAAGTTTATCGTCTACGTACAGCTTTGAGGAAAAGGTGCGTTGTATAAGTGCTCTCATATGGCGTATCTCCGTATAGTTGTTTTTAGCAGTATTTGTTTATAACGCTATTTGGTTTGCAATCGATTTTAATTGACGTCGACGGGCGGGGGAATGCGGTTGCCGTCTATTGTGCGGACGGGTTCCGGACGTCTTCCGAGATAGCGGTAAAGAGTGCATTCCAGCTCGCTGTTGTAAAGACGGCGCGTCTTATCGGCGCGTTTGCCGAAATGCTTTTCAAAACCTCTGAAAGAAGTAATTACGTACGCGCTCCAACCGTCCAATCTGTCGAACGCCTGACCGAACGTGCGGTAAAGGTCGGTAAGCTCGTTTCCGCTCATAAGCCGCTCGCCGTAAGGCGGATTTGCAATGATAACTCCGCAGGAAAAGCGCGAAGACAGATCTTTTACGTCGCGCGTCTGAATGTGTATGCAATCTGAAACGTCGGCGCGTTTTGCGTGAAGCAGAGCGAGTTTAACTGCGTCGGGGTTTAAGTCGTAGCCTTGAATTTTGGTTTTGACGTCCCGTATTAACAGTTGTTCCGCTTCTTCCTGACAACGTGTTCTAACGTCGGGCGCGTTCGTAAAATATTCGGCGCAGAAAGAACGGCGCATGCCGGGCGCGGCGTTTTGAGCTATGAGAGCCGCCTCGACGGGAATTGTGCCCGAACCGCAGAACGGGTCTATGAGCGCGCGTTCGGGGTTCCACACGGAAAGTTTTATTATTGCCGCGGCGAGCGTTTCGCGAATGGGCGCGTCGCCGAGATAAGTACGGTATCCGCGCTTATGCAGTCCGTCGCCCGACGTATCGAGCGTAATGGTGACTTTGTTGTCACGCACGGACGCCTCAAAAGAATATGCCGCGCCGCTTTCGGGAAAACGGTTAATGCCGTAAAAAGCGCTTAATCTGCTTATAATCGCGCGTTTAACTATGCTTTGTATGCTTGACAGCGCAAATAAGTTTGATTTCACCGACTTTGCGTCCACAACGATTTTCGCGTCGCGCGGCAATATTTCCTGCCAATCCGTCGCAGCGGTTTTTTCGAACAGTTCGTCAAAAGTCAAGGCGTCAAATTCAGACAGTACTATGCGGACTCTGTTTGCGGTGCGTAAAAATACGTTTGCGCGAATGACGTCCGAAAAGTCGCCTTCAAAACGTATCCGTCCGTATTCCGCGCCGCTTACGGTATAACCGAGGTCGGTAAGTTCCCTTTTGGTCACCGCTTCTATTCCGCTTGCCGCGGCGGCTTCGATGGTAAGTTTGCCGTCAAAAATGCTCATACGCATATAATATCGCATACCGTTTTTTAAGTCAACCGGAGGGAGTCGGGTTGACTGCCGTACGACTGTAATATATACTGTGAGTAAGGGCTGAGCAATAAGTTCAAGCCCGATAACGGAAGCGAGGATTATATGGAATTTGAAAAACTGTGTCTTAAACGGGAAAGCTGTCGCTCGTATACGGGCGAGCGCGTGCCGCAAGCCGTGCTGCGCAATATGGTCGAGGCGTGCAGGGTTGCGCCGTCTGCGTGCAACAATCAGCCGTGGAGACTGTACGTTGCCGACAGCGAGGAAGCCTTAAAAGCCGTAAGCGACGCTGTTACGTTTTTCGGCACAAACAAGTTTGCGGAGAAGGCAGGCGCGTTTATCGTAATAGAAGGGGTGGAAGAAATCTATCCCGAAAGGGTGCGCGAGTCGCTTTGCGGACGGCGGTTTGACGATATAGACATCGGAATCTGCGCGGCTTTTATGACGCTTGCCGCGTCCGACTTAGGTTACGGTACTTGCATAATAGGCTGTTTTAACGAAGCTGTTATAAAAGCGGCTGTCGGAGCGGATGAGAAAGCGAATATTAAACTCGTGTTGGCGGTAGGTCGCCCTTCCGACGCCGAACCTCGCAAAAAGACGCGTAAGACGACGGAAGACATAGTAAAATTCGGGTTGTAGACTGCTTTTCCAAGCCTTTAATCAGCGTTGCAGGAGAACAGTTAATCCTCTCGGGATTATCGGCTGTCGCTGCGTCGGGGTTGTGCTTGCATTATGAGCGCGTTCGGTTTGCAGACGGATACGGTGTAAGAGCTCGCCTCGGCAGAGGGGCGTTATCGCCCGAAAAGGAGAAAGAAATGGTAAAAATAATGTTTGTATGCCTCGGCAATATCTGCCGCTCGCCTATGGCGGAGTTTGTAATGGCGGATTTGATAAGACTGAGAGGTTATGAGGGCAAAATTTCGGTGGCTTCTTCCGCTACAAGCCGAGAGGAGGAAGGGCACGGAGTCCACTACGGTACGTTGCGGAAACTGCGTGAAGTCGGCATACCCGTGTATTCTCATTACGCAACGCCGTTAAGAGCTTCCGACGCCGACGAATACGATTATATTGTAGGAATGGAGGAGCGTAATCTTATCGCTATGCGGCGCATATTGGGCGATAAAGGCAAAGATAAAATATATTCGCTTCTGCAATTCACCGATTATCCGCACGACATAGCCGACCCTTGGTGGACGGGCGATTTCGATACGACTTATTCCGAAATCAGCAAAGGGTGCGAAGGGCTGCTTGCGTATGTCGAGGCGCATCATACGTTGTGATTTTGCGCATAAACGCGAAAATAGACGGACGGATAGAATTATGAACGCAAAGGATATACAAACACGGCTTTTTGAAATGCGCGATGAGAAATACGCCGCGTTTCATTCGCGGCTTTGCCCGAGTGTTGCTGAGGGCAGAATAATAGGAGTACGCACGCCTGCGCTTAGAGCGTTTGCAAAAGAAATTATGCGCGATAAAGATTTTGCGGACAATCATCGCGAAGAATTTTTGAGTGCGCTTCCGCACCGTTATTATGAGGAAGACAATATTCACGCTCACATAATTTGCGCGGAAAGGACGGATTTGAACCGATTGTTTTACGAGTTGGACAGGTTTTTGCCGTACGTGGACAATTGGGCGACGGTGGATCTGATAGCGCCGAAGATGTTTGAGAAAAGACAGTCGGAAGTTTTTGAGAAGCTTATAAGTTATCTCGGCGACGGCAGAGAGTACGTCGTGCGTTTCGGTGTGGTAATGCTTATGAAATATTTTTTGAAAGGCGATATGTCCGCTGCGGCGGCACGAGCGGTCGCCGAAATCGACAGCGAGCATTATTACGTGAATATGGCGATTGCCTGGTTTATGAGCGAGGGACTTATAAAAGGGAAGGAGTGCGTTCGCGATATCATTTTGTCAAAGAGTCTGAAACGCGACGTTCAAAACAAATCCATACAAAAAGCCGCGGACAGTTTCAGGC
>DBFJGL010000068.1:0-8852 GCA_048394785.1 Christensenellales bacterium
CACGCTCGGCGAGCGTATCGTATAAAGGCAGTTGTCCCATTACTCTCATTACAATAAACGAAACCAGCATCGCAAGCGACATCGGCAGCATAAGCATTACGCTTCCCGTAAGTTCGTAACAGAGAACCGTTACCGTTATCGGCGCGCATATGCTCGCCCCGAAAAAAACGCACATACCTACCGCGACGGTAGCGGCAAAAAACACTCCCGACACCCCTGCCGCTTCCAACACAAAACCGACCACGCCTCCGAGCAGTGCGCCTATTGCAAGCAGAGGAACCATCATACCGCCGGTTGCTCCCGAACGGAAGCACATAAACACCAAAGCCGCCTTTACGAAAAACAGTATGACGCCCGTGTCCGCGGCAAATTTATGATCCAGCAACGCGTTTATCGCGCTCAGTCCGCCTCCCGTACTCTCAGGGAAAAATACGTTGACTGCCGCCGTAACCGCAAACGCGGCAATCAACACCGCTATCGACGGAATGCGGCTTTTACCGGACGTTTTTTGCAGCTTAAATACGATTTTATTAAATATAAACGCAACAAGCGGACAAAGCAGTCCGAGAACGGGCGCAACCCAGAGAAGGTTGAAATCAATATAAATTCCGCTCGCTTCGGGAATGAAGAAAACGCTTTTGCCCAAGGCTTCCCATATGGGGGCTTTTACGACGATTGCAAACAACACCGATATGAGCGAGCACGCAACCGTAAGCGGATTGAACTTGCGCCGTATCTCCTCCTGTACGAAAATTACGGCGGTGAATGGCGCGCCGAACGCGCAGGCGATGCCTGCCGCCGCACCTGCGTTTGCCACGTGACGTTTATAGCCGTTGCCGTCAAGCATACCTTCTACGCCGTGTCCGAGTCCCGCACCGAGTTGTACGGACGGTCCCTCCGCGCCTACGCTCAAACCGGCGACGAAAGACATCGAACTTCCGAAAAACGTGGCGATTGCCATACGCTTCCAATCGAGTTCTTTCTTGTTGTTGAGCATACTTTCGGTGCGGGGAATACCGCTTCCTTTCGCTTCGGGAATTTTTTTGATAAAAAGCCACATCGCCGCACCGAGGGCTGCAAGCAGCAATATGTATAAAGGCAAAAATCTGAGGTCGGCGGCAATACTGCCCGACAGTTTGCGCGCAAATTCGCTCAAAACGTCCAAGAGATAATTGAACAGGCTGACCGCAACCCCGACGGTCACTCCCGTAATCGCGCTCAAAGTAAGCAATGGAAGCAGTTTGAATTTTATAAACTCGCCGCAGGTCGGATATTTCACCGCGTCCGCTGCGTCGCTCATTTCAAAACTGTTTTTAACGGCGTCCTTGACTCTCATTTCCCGATAAAACAGCGGACTATTTTCTGCCGCGTTTCTTCTTATCCGCTAAAACCGACGGCACGTTTTCGTCCGCAGCCGCAATATCCGCGCGCTCCTCCGCCGCCTTTTCGACAGCCATACGCACCGCGACCTGAGCGTCGGGACAAAGCAATCCGTTATCTTTAAGCACGTTATAAGCCGCCTCGTTCAAATCATAAAAAACGTCCCAATAAAGCTCGCTTCTGACGTGCGCTTTGAGCATCATCGTGACGTAGTCTCTTGTCTGCTCCTCCATTCTTATGGAATAAGGTATTTCGACGGACACGCGCTCGTCTTTTTCCACCTCTGCGCCGACAAGCCGCTTGACTTCTTCGAGGTCGCACCCCTTGGGCACGTATAGAGGCAAATCCACCCTGCGGATTTCGCAGCCGTCGAAATTTATTATGGCGTTGTTTGCGGCGATTGAGTTGGGCACTACTATGCGTTTTTTATCGTAAGTTATGAGCGTGGTATAAAAGAGGTTGATTGACTCCACAAGCCCTTTTTCGCCGTCGACTTCGATGTAGTCGTCTTTCTTGAAAGGCTTATTGAATATTATAAGCATACCGCTTGCGAGATTGCTTAAACTGTCCTTTAACGACAAGCCTATCGCCACTCCGCAAGTGCCGAGCACGGTTATAAGCGACGCGGTGTTGACGCCCATAGTGGCGAGCGCGGACACCATAACGATTATTTTAAGCGTTACGTCAGTAAACGCGACCACAAAAGATATGACGGCTTCGTCCTGTTTGGTGCGGCGCATAAGTTTTCTGACGATTACCTTGACTATTTTGCACAGCAAAAGTCCAAGAATAATAATCGCTATTCCTATGACTAAATTCAGCCCCGCATTGGTAAAAAAGGTTTTTATATCGTTTATAACTTGTTCCATAAGCACCTCGCGCTCAAAGCGTTATCTTTATGCGATATAATTTCAATTACTATTTTGCGTGTTTCAACAAGAACTCATCCATCGCGTCGATAAGACCGCCTATGACGATTTTATCCGTTTCGGCAAACTGCGTATCGGAGTCGGGCACATACACGCCTTCGCTGCCCACCACAAACAGTACGTTGATGTTGTAGTCGTTGCGGATATTGAGCGACACGATATCCTTTCCCGCCCAATGGTCGGGAAGCTTTATTTCGGCAATGGAATATCCGTCTTTCATTTCGATTATATCGTTTATATTGGGGTTGAACAGCATAGTCGCGGTACGTCTTGCCGTTTCCGCCTCGGGCACTATGATTTTGTCCACGCCTATCTTTTGCAGAATTTTGACGTGTTTTTCATTGCTCGCTTTTGCGATAATATACTTCGCGCCGAGTTCTTTGCAGCAAAGCGCGCAGATTATGGAAGCCTGTATATTCGCGCCGATTGCAATGATAACGGCGTCGAAAGAATCGATGTCCAACCCTTTCAGCACCGCTTCGTCCGATACGTCGGCGGTTGCGGTATGCGTTGCAATGCCGACAAACGAATTTGTCAAATCCTCGTCTTCGTCCACGGCGAGAACCTCGCAGCCCATTAAACAAAGACTGCGCACCATTTCCTGACCGAACCTTCCCAAGCCGAGCACCGCGTACTGTTTGTTGACGTCGCGTATTTTCTTTTTAAGCATAATTCCTCCTACATAACTATCGCGCATTCAGGATAAGTTATCTTGCCTTCCGCGCTCGATTTTCCGCCCGTGAAAGAGATGAAGAACGTAAGCGCGCCCACCCTTCCGAGGAACATATTGAGTATGATTATAATTTTTCCGCCGACGGACAGCCCCGACGTGACGCCGAGCGACAATCCGACGGTGCCGTATGCGCTGACCTGCTCGAAGAACAGTTCTGCAAAAGTAAAGTTATTGCCGTCGGTGAGAAGCAGCGCGCACATTGAAAGTACCATTATAGTGAGCGCGAGCACCACTACCGCCGCCGCTTTGTGAACTGTCTTTGAGCCTATCGTCTGTTTATCCACGATTGCGTATTTGCGCTGACGTATTACCGACGTCATAGTCACCACGAGTACGAACAGCGTCGTGACCTTTATGCCGCCCGCAGTGGAGCCGGGCGCCGCGCCGATAAACATCATTACGTCGGACATAAATACGGACGCAGGGTTCATTGCCGTCAAATCAAAACTGCTGAAACCTGCGGTTCGCGTCACTATCGCGTGGAAAAACGCGTTCAGAAATTTATCTCCGGTGCTCATTGCGCCCAGAGTTTTCTCATTGTTGAACTCCGCTCCGAAGAAAAACAGCGTGCCGAACAAAACCATTGCCGCCGTCATAAGGAGCACCACTTTGGTATGCAGTCTGAAATGCCGCCACGTTTTGGAGTCCCAGATATCCACGACGACCATAAAGCCCAAACCGCCAATCATAACGAGCGCGGCTATGGGTAAAAGAATGAGCGGGTCGGAAGAAAAACGAGTAAGACTGCCTGCTCCTTCCGCCGCTATTATATCCATACCTGCATTGCAGAACGCCGACACGCTGTGGAATATTCCGTTCCAGACCGCTTCGCCTGCCGGCATATAAACGGAAAAACCTCCGATAAGAAAAACCGCGCCGACAAGCTCCGTACCGAAAGTCAAAGCGACTATTCGTCTGAGCGTGCGACGCATCGTCTTTATGTTTCCGCCCGAAATATCTTCGTTTATGGCAAGTTTTGAGCTAAGCGATACTCTGCGGCTGAGCAGCATATAAACAAATGACGTCAACGCCATAAAGCCGAGTCCGCCGATTTGTATGAGAGTGAGTATGACTACCTGTCCGAATATTGTGTAAGTATCGAAAATATTGAAAACGGAAAGCCCCGTCACGCACGTCGCCGAGGTAGCGGTAAACAACGCGTCGAGAAAATTTACGCCGTTGCCCGATTTCGACGCCGCGGGAAGCAGTAAAAAACACGTCCCGATGAGTATTATTGTCAAAAATCCGAACACTATCACTCGCGTAGTGGCGGAAGTTTTGTACTTCTTGTTCTTTCTGTTAGCTATCACAACCCACCTATAATGAGTGTTCATATCTTACAACATTCGGCCGGTAAAAGCAATCGATTTACGCTATGTGACGCATATGAGTTGCGCATATATATTATGTCGACGTCTTTTATCTTTATTATATATCCTATATATTCGGCTCCGATTTCGGCATTTTATCGGCGATATTGCTTTTTTCGGCTTGAAATGTCCGCCAAAAAATGCTAACATCTTGGAGAGGTGAATTATGACTGAAAAATACGATTGTCCGTCTGAAAACGAAGCTGACAACAAGTCAGCCGACGCCGAGGCTTCCGTCCGCGTCGACGAAAACGAAAAACGCGCCGCTTTTGACAGAAAGAAAAGGATTTTCGACATCATTTATCTGACGCTGACCGCCGCGTTTGTGTTTGTAATGTGGTGCGGAGGGTTCAATTTTATGCCCCTCTTTGCCGTCGCGCTCGGCATAGGAGCCGGACTCGTCATCGCCGTTCGCATTCTCAAAAACAAAGGCGTCGGGTTGTTTATATGGATTGCGTACATCGTCGCACTTACGGGCACGTTCGTATATTTCCTTATATGGGGCGCGGAGAGTTTCGGCAAAAATCTGTGGTGGAACGCGGTTCTTATTCTCGCCCCCGTCGCGCTTTCGATCGCAATCGCGATGTTCGGTAAAATATTCGACGGTAAAAAGCTGAAAGCCGCAACCGCCGTCACCGCCTTCCTTATGGCGGGCACCGCGCTCGTTTACGTGTTTTTTATGAACCTGCGCGCTATTCCGACCGCGGAAAGAATTTGGGAAGGCCACGACGAATATCTGAACTCCCTTTCCTCCTCCGACAAAAAAACGAATTCACCCAACGTACTCGTCATTCTTATGGACGATATGGGTTACGGCGACCTTTCCGTTTACAGCTATCTGAAAGACAAGGAGGGCAAAACCCCCACCATCAAAACTCCCAATATCGACTCAATCGCAGACAACGGCATTATGATGGAAAACTTTTATTCCGCAAGCCCCGTCTGCTCTCCTTCGAGGTTCAGTATGCTTACGGGAAGATATCCCTCTCGCGGATACCTCGACAACGTCGTATTCCCCACGGATATTCAATCCACACCTTACTCCATCACTCACTTCGTAAACCCGTTCCAATTCCTCAATAACGTCGACGGCATTCTCGGCGACGAAATCACTTTTGCCGAAAGTTTGCAGGCAATGGGTTACAACACCGCCTGTATCGGCAAATGGAATCTCGGCGATTACGGCGAATATCTGCCCACCGAACAGGGCTTCGACTATTTCTACGGCAGTTATTACGTCAACGATATGACGCCCTACACTTGGGTGCGCGACACGGGCGGCAATCACCCGAACGGAAAAACGCACGAACAGGTTTATTCTCACAAAGACAAAAAAGACCAGTCCGAAACAACCGCGTCTTTAACTGCGGAAGTCGTCAATTTCATAGAAAGCTCTGTTGAAAACGACAAGAACTTCCTTGCCTATTACACGTCCCCTTGGCCGCATTATCCGATTTTCTCGGATAACAACGGCAACGGCAAAGGCGATATTACCGACGACAACTACATAGACTGCATAGAAGAATTCGACAAAGGTTTGGGCGAAATTTTCGACTCGCTCAAAACGCTCAAAAACAAAAATGATGAGAATGTCTATGACAATACATTGATTATATTCTCGTCGGACAACGGTCCCGGACGAGAGGGCGTCACAGGCGCGCTGAGAGGCAGAAAAAATACCACCTTCGACGGCGGTATGAAAGTGCCCCTGCTTGCCAAATACGTCAACGGCGGCATAGGACAGGGCGAAGGCATCGAGAGTACGAGCTTCGATTATCATTATTACGACGGCGCGGATACTGCGGGCAAACCCCTCGTCGGCTCGACGAAAGTAATCGACGCAAGCGCAATGATGTTCGACGTTTACCCCACTATTATGCAATACGTTACGGGCGGCACGGATAAAATGCCCAAGGATAGAATAATAGACGGCGTCAGTATGTACGATTTGTGGCAGGCGGAACAGCCCGAAAGCCCCATTCATCAAAAGCTGTTTTATCAGAAACAGGGCAAGTGCCAGGCAATTCAGATGAGATACGAACTCGACGGCAAAACGTACGATTTCAAATACTACGACAGCGTGCGCACGGAAAACAGCGCGTTCATAAATCAGGTCTACAAGAACTATCTTTTCAATCTCGACAAGGACGCCGCCGAGGGCTATAATATCTCGATGGCTCATCCCGAGATTGCAAACGCTCTCAAAGCCGAACTCAACGCTTTCCGCAAAGAAATGAAAACAAACAGGAGAGGTATCCTCTGATGCCTCCCCTTTCCGTTATGATAAAGCCTGCGTCGTCAAGGTGCAACCTCAGATGCCGCTATTGCTTTTATAACGATATTTCGGAGCTGCGGTGCGCGTCCGACAGAGGTCTGATGTCGCTTGAAACGTTTGAGGATATAGTTAAAAAAGCGTTTGACTTTACGCGCGGAAAGCCGTTTATGTTATCCTTTCAGGGCGGTGAACCCTTAATTCGCGGAAAAGAGTTCTTTTCGGCCGCCGCGGATATTCTCAAAAAACACAACGTATATTCCTCCCCCGTTTTCGTCGCAATGCAGACCAACGGCACGCTCATCGACGAGGAGTGGTGCTCGATATTCAAAAAATTGAAATGCCTGGTCGGACTGTCGCTTGACGGAGATTCCCACGCCAACCGCAACCGCGTCGACGCGTCGGGAAAACCGGTGTTCGACGCCGTTATGAAAGCCGCGTCTCTGCTCAAAAAGAATAAGGTCGAGTTCAATATTTTGTCCGTGCTTACGGCAGAAGTAGCGCAGCGAATAACTGCCGTATATTCCTTTTTCAAACGTCACGGTTTCAAACATATTCAGTTTATCCCCTGCCTGCGTCCTATGACTGCGGGAGCGGACGGCAGACAGCTCGGCGCGCCGAATTACAACCTGCCCGACGAAAGCGGATTTTATATGTCCGCGGAAAATTACGAGCATTTTCTCAACAAGGGTTTTGACCAATACTACAAAGACTATGCGTCGGGCAACTACATATCCGTGCGCAATTTCGACAACTTCGTGCAGAAAGTCAACGGAGGCTTCGCGGAGGTCTGCGGCGCAAACGGACATTGCTGTCATCAATTCGTGATAGAAGGCGACGGCACCGTTTATCCCTGCGATTTCTACTGCCTCGACGCTTACGCTCTCGGAAATATAGCCGACAATGATTTTAACTCGTTGTCCGTGCACCCCGAGGCGATAAGGTTTATAAAAGAGTCTATATCCCTTACGTCGGACTGCGAAACCTGCGAATGTCTGCCCTACTGCAAAAACGGCTGCAAGCGCGAGCGCACAGATATAGACAAATGCGCCGCATATCGAAGTTTTTTCAAAAACGCGCTGCCGCGAATACGCAAAATGAAATAAATACCCCCCTCTTTTGCAACTGTTGCAATAATCATATATTTTTCTCAGTCCATTGCTTATACGCGTACGTATCCGTATATTCGCGTAATTTCGCTCTGTTTTGCGCTGTATGCCGCCCTGCGGATTTATCGCGCCTCTGCCGTCTGCTTGTCATTTAATGCCCCAATGACTTTATCCGCGCCTTTGTGCCGCTTTTAAGGCGATTATTTTGACATTCCGTATATTTTACGTTATTCGCACCATACTACATTCAAGCCTGATATAAGGAGGAAGATATGGATAAACAAAGAAAAACCGTTGATTTGACGGCTAAGCTCACCAACGTTATAATGATGGCTGTATTTCTTTTTGTCGCGCTTATGGCACTTTCGATTGGTCTTTATTTCTATTTCGTAGTGCTCGGCGGCGTAGGTTTTGCGGTCGGAATCGCAATGTTCGTACTTGCCGGACTCCTGTTCGCAAGCGGCGAGCTTATGTTCTTCACCAATCTCGGAAAACTCAAAATGAACGAAGGCTGAAAAGAACGTATTTTTGTTTCTTAAAACGTATGTTTATTCGTTGTAAGAAACATCGTTCTTCGCATCGGAGGAGCTATATGCTCCTCCGAAGTCGGACGACTACATAAAAACCGCGGAATTGCCGCGGTTTTTACTTGACGCTATTACCCGTTTTATTCAAAATTTTGTTTTCTTAATGGATAAGAAAATATTTCGTTTATTACGACTCGTCGGTCTAAGCTTTTTCAACAAAATAGACTTCTTTCATTTTCTGTTCCGCAACAGGTCTGTCGCCGTATGAAGTCTTTGTGCACGCAATTTCGTCCACTGTGTCCATGCCCTCTACAACCGCGCCGAAAGCCGCGTACTGTCCGTCGAGAAATCTGGCGTCAACATGACAGATGAAGAATTGCGACGACGCGGAATTCGGGTTTTGACTGCGAGCCATCGATATAGTTCCGCGGCTGTGCGACAGAGGGTTTTTGACTCCGTTCATAGCAAATTCGCCCTTTATATTTTTGTCGCTGCCGCCCATTCCCGTGCCCGTAGGGTCGCCGCCCTGTAT
>DBFJGL010000069.1:0-12190 GCA_048394785.1 Christensenellales bacterium
ACCGTCTTTACGCCGTCCCGTTTTTCGACAAGAAGCGCATTTTGCTCTCCCTCTTTTTCGACAATATCCGACCTCTCGCCTTTCTCTTTTTCGACATTATCCGACCCGTCGCATTTATGTCTTTCGACAAAATCCGCAGGCGCACCGCCTCTGTTTCCCGCAAAAGACGCGTTGCCGCCGTGTTTTTTTTCGACAATATCCGCACTTTTGCACTCCCTTTTTTCGACGTTTTCCGCGTTGCGCACCCTGCATTTTTCGACGTTTTCCGCACTTTCCGCGTTGCTTTCTTCGACAAAATGCGCGTCGTTCTTATTCTCTTTTTCGACAAGATGCGCCTTTGCGCCGTTTATGCGTTCTCCCTTTCCGTTCACCGCCTTTCCGTCGATACGGGCGGCTTTGCCGTCGGCGAACTCGAAAGCGGCTTTTATCTCCGCCCTTTCGCCGTCTTTGTCTTGACGGTCATTCCGTTTCCTTGCCATATCCGCCCTCCCCGTCGAACTCGGCAGTCAGCCTTTTCACGCCCTCGTCGAGGGTAGAAAATTCTCTGTGTCCCGCAATGTGTCTGAGCACTCTTTCGTGCAGTTTTTTATCTTTCCCGCACTCCTTGGACACGCAAAGCCTCGTATGCTCCTCGATGTGTATGGCGTGATTGTCCACGACGTCGGGCGCAACCTCGCCGTTTACAAGCTCCATATTTTCGCGCGCTGCTTTGTTCAGGTGCGCCTCGTCCGCGTCGCGCGCGGCTTCCCAGTTGCCGAAGCCGAGAATGTCGAGCAATCTCACCTTTGTGCGATTGCTGAGTTTGCCGTCGCTTTCGTTGAACAGTCCGAGTTTGAGCAGGTCGTACACCATCGCGCGCCGCGCCGACAGCGTATCCTCTATTTCGTTCACGGTGTCGAAAACCACGTCCTCCGAGCCGAAATCCTCGCGTGAAAACGCCGCGATTTCCACGTCGCCGTTATCCCCCGTCACGCGCTTCAATCTGACCTCTCCCACAAACTGTTTGTACAGCCTGAGAATATGCTTGCCTATGCGCTTCACCGCGTCGCGCAGATAGTCCGCAGTCAGCGAAATACGGGTGTCGTCCTGTTCGAGAAGCAGGGATATGGCAACGCCCGACGCTACGTTTGCAGGCACCTGCGAATAAGTCGTGACTTCGCTGACGCCGCTTATCATAACAAACTCGCTTAGCAGTTTTTCTTCCTCTCTCGCAAACTCCGACGGCACCTGTCCCGCGCTCATCATCGCAGGCGGCACGCTTCCCTGACGGTACACCAGCACTTTGCCGGGATACAGCCCTTCTTCTTCCAGCCCGTCCGTATCCACGCTGCCGTCCTCCACCGCAAGCACGCCTGCGGCAAGGCGGTTCATATACTCGTGTTTTCTGTTCTTCACCGCGTTATACGCGCGCTGAACGGGTATGATACGGGTGACTATGCTCGTGCCGAAAAAGCAGCCGAGATTTTCTATGCACACCTGTCTGCTGAACGGATAACCTATCTCTCCGTCCTCGCCCACGAGATAGGGCATATCCCCTATGTACAGCAGTTCTTCGCCGCCGACTATAATCAGTCTGCCCCGCGGAAACCTTACGGAGGGAGCCTCGTACTTTTCTATGACAAGCACTCCGTCCTCTTTTTTGGAAGACACGCTCGGAGCGGTCGCGCCGTAGCCGAACCCTCCCGCGGCAGGCGCGTTTTCAAAGGAGAACACGTCCAATTCCTCGCCCTTGACGCGTTTTCCCCACAGCTTTTCCACCTCGTCTGCGCCGAGCACTCTCGCGTGCATAATGGACGGCTGTCCGTCGACGTCGGCAACGGCAATGTTTTCGGGAAAAATCTCGAAAGGCGGACAGACGGATATTCTCACGTCGCCCTCCTTCACCTTGCCCTGCGCGTCCACCGCGCAGCCCGCCGAGCCGTCCCACACCGTCTTATAAAAGCAGGTGCCGGTAATTTCGCTCCACGAATTAGCCTGTTGCAGCAGTTCGTAAAAGGAGTTTTCCTTGCTCACCGCCGCAATCAGCTTGGTTGCGAGCGCCGCCGACGCCACGTCCCTGTCGTCGCCCGTCGCGGGACGGACGGTCGCCTGCGCCTTCACTCTCGCAAGCTTGGACAGCCTCGTTTCGAGAATGGGAGCGATGTGGTTGTACACCTCCCTCTGCTGCCAGAAATACCGCTTGCCGTCCTCCTCGATATTTCCGTAAGGCGTAATACGGGCAAACTGATTGCCCACCGCGAAATTCATATTGAGCCGCCAATTCAGCTCAATCGCGCGCCTCGCCTCTCTGCGCTCCTTAAAATCTTCGATAATCTCGCAGACAAGCTTTTTCTCCCTTTCCGCCCTGTCCTTATCATCGCGCTTTCCGTCCGATTTCCCAAAAAAGAAATCGTCCGCGCCCTCGCCGCAATCGGCAAAACTACCGTCCGAAAATGACTTTGCGCCTCCTTTTCCGTCGGCATAAAAACCGCCTGCCCTTTTATTGCCGGCGTTTGCCTTTTTATAACCGCCGTTTGCGCCCGATTTCGCGCTTACCGTCACCCGAAAACCGCCGTCGGCAATGGTTGCGGCAGCTTTGTCTTTGACCTTGTTTTTGGTTTTGGTTTTTGCGTCGGCGGCGTGTTTTTTAGTTACGTTTAACAGTCCCACGTTTCTCCTCCCGCTCCTTCAACATTTTAAGCAGTCTTTCCTTTTCGGCGGCAAGCGTCTTATCGTCGAGCTTAGCCGCCTCGAAGGTTTCGGACATATCGAGATAAGACTTCACCGCCGCGCCGTCGGGCGGATAATATTTGCTCGTCACCGTGCGTTTGACAAGCGACATTTCGCCGTTTTCGTCCTTCTGATATTCCTCTTTCACCTCGTCCTGAGTGTACCCCGTCGCTCTTTTCAACAGCGAACGGGCAATCTTTTCGTTCATACGCCTCCCCGTCACAGAAAGCCGCGCCTTGCCCTTTGTCTTATAAGCGCTTCCTTATCCCTCTGCCAGGGTTCGGGCGGAGACTTTGCGACGTCGGGCGGACGAGGACGCGACATAACGAAGTATCTCAACTCGTCAACCGCGTGATCATCAGCCTTTTTTGGTCTGTCGTCTGCGCCCCACCAATAGCCTTTCAACTCCCTTATGAGGTTGACGCAATTCTTAAAGACAAAGATTTTATTTTGACGGAAAAGGGACTTTACCGTTTGAATACCGCTGAATAAATCTTTGTTTACGCGGGTATTCACCAATATCCCCCGTTCTGCGAACAGTTCCGCGACGCTCTTGCTTGCGGCAAGCGTATGCTGCGCCGCCGCGCTGTCTATGAGCGCGTGCAGTCTGCCCTTGCCGTCCCGTTTCCACCCCAGACCGTCCGCGATTTCCGATATTTTTTCGGAGTGGTAATCCACGCTTTTACCGCCCTCGTAATGCTCCGCCACGGCGTAAATATTGCCGTCGAAGTCCACCGCGTAAAAGTGACAGCTCGTGGGGTTGTTGAGTCCGGGGTCTATGGAAATGCCTGCCTGCCAATCCTCGGGCACGTCGAAAGGCTCCACTACGTGAACTTCGGGAGAAAATTCGGGATATACAGGTCCCTGTCCGGAGCAGAACCTGCCGTATCTTCTCGCCTCCTGCAAGTCGTCGGGAGTGGCGGCAATCATCTTGTTTACGGCTTCCTCGTCAAGGTAAGGATTGTCGCGCCACTCCATTCTGAAAGTCGCGATTTCCGAGTCGTTTTCGGGGTTCATCTCAATCCTGTCGTACACCCAGTCGAGTCCCTTCAACGGCGTCATAGTGCCGAAAACGTAGCCGTCGCGGTCGAACACGCGCATCCTGCATTCGTCATATACGTCTTCGGCGGGTTCTTCGTCGAACCATACGAAATCGAGCGACGTTCCCTGAAATTTTTCTCTGCCCTGGTCGCAGGAGCGAAAGCCGAGTTTGCTCACACCGCCGAAAGCGTTTCTGACCAGAATATAGTCGATTACGCCGCCTTCGGGCGCGTCCTTTCTGCCGCTTGCCATAACGACGTCGGCAATCTGTTCGGGCGCGAGATATTTGAGTATTTTGGCTTGCGCGACGTCCCTCTGCACCTGCGTGCTCACGCTCACCGACCACCCCTCTACGTCGGGACGGTTGGGCTTATACGGGTGTATCCCCAGCAAAAGCCACACCGCTTCCACCGCGCCGCACTCCGTCTTGCCCGTGCGGTTGCCCCCGAAAACCCACCTGTTTTTGGCGTCGCATTTATGAAAAGCCATCTGCTTGACGTGCACTTTGTCGCGGTTATAGGCGCGCAAAGGCAGCGCGTCCCTTCGTGACTGTTCGCGCTCGATAGCAAGTATTCTTTTCACAATTTCCCTTTCCGTCATACCGCGAGCATAAGCCCCGCCCTGCGCCGAAATCAAAAATTTATGACACGAAATTTATTTTTTCCGCCAAAAAACATTACGGAAATGAATATAAACCGTTTGCAAATGATAATAATTATTGTAATATATAAGTATGATGTTTACAAAAAGGCAGGTTTTGACGATAACGGTGTTGCTCGCCGCCGCATTTATTTTTGCGGCAGCGCTTTTATTCGCACCCCAAACGGCGTCCGCCGCGGACGGCGCAACTCAGTATATTATGCAAAACCCGTCGGACGGCGAGCTTCTCGCAAACGCCTCGCCCTCCGTTTCGGAAATCGAGGTTTTCGACATTTCCAAAAAGATTATATTCCGCATTCCCAAAAGCTATTATCTCAAAATCACGGGAGACGCTTTCGGCGATTATTATATAGTCAATATTCCTTTTATCGACACCGACTTTTACGTTGATAACTCAAATGTTCAGAATATGCTCCATACGGGCGTGAGTTTTGCAAGCGAGGGCACGGCGTATCCTTCCGCTTCGGAACTCAACATCAATCTTAAAGACGGCGTAAGCGTAATGCTCACCGACGGCACGACTGTCACCAGCTCTCGGGAAAACGGGCAAAACGGCGGCTATACCATAAAATATCTCGGCGAATATCCTCAATCCGTCGGCGAAACGGCAACGGAAAACCGCATACTCGCGGCGTTCAAAAAGGGCGGCGAGGAGAAATTCGGTTATATTTCCAAATCGGACGTGCTCGACTATAAACTCCCCTATCAGGCAAACGCCGAGGCGCGCCGCAATCAGCTGATTGCCGAACAAAACAAACCCGATACGGGCATAACCGACGGCGGCAACATTGTGCCCAACACGTCTAAAACTCTGAGAATAATACTGATTGTGGGCATAACCGTGCCCGCGGTGCTCATTGTAATTCTGCTGTTCAAGCCGTCCAAGCGCGCGGACAATTACGACAAGCGCGCAATGAAAAAACGCCGCTCGCCCGACGAGTTCGATTACGACCGCTCGCGCAGTTACAACCGCGATTACGACCGCGGCTATGACAGAAACAGAGATTACGACCGCGACAGAGATTATAACAGAGGCGGAGATTACGACCGCGACCGCAGCTATGACAGAGGCAGGGATTACGACCGTCCTCGCAACTACGACGACAGAGATTACAGATAACGTGATAATTTCCAAAGGGGACTGCAATCAAGCAGTCCCCTTTTTGTATAACAAAAAACAGCTTACCGTCGGTAAGCTGTTTTATCTGAAAACCCGTTTTTATTCCGCGTCGGTGAGGTAGTCTCGACAGGCGTCTTCGAGGGCGCGGCAGACGTTGAACGCGTCGTCCAGGTCCTTGCCTTTGACTATCACGCCGTGGTTTGCCATAAAGCACGCCGGCGCGCTGCCGATTGCCGACACTGTGTTTTTAACGAGCATACCCGTCCCGGGAGGTCCCCACTTGGAGCAGGGAATGCTGTCGCCGAGTACGGAGCGGTATTTTTCGGGGACGGGCAAATCCTTGCCCATTGCCGCGAAAATGCTGCCGTAGAAGGGGTGTGTATGCACCGTTGCGTTGGTGTTTTTATCGTTAAGCAAAAGCGCGGCGTGGATACCGCGTTCGCTCGTAGGCTTATGCGAACCGCTCCACTCGCCCGTTTCCATATTGACAAGCGCCATTTGAGAGGGTTGGAGCATAACGTAGTCGATTGCGGACGGCGTGGCGAGCATAGTTTTGTCGTCAAGGCGCACGCCGATGTTGCCCCAAGTGCCCTGCACGAGATTTTCGTCAAGCAGTCTTACGCCTGCGGCTTTGATGTCGTCAGCGATTTTTTTCTGTTCGTCGGTGACGATAGCGGAGGGTTTGACCTCAGCCGCTTCCATCTTTTCTCCGCTCTCAGCCGCCTTTTGGCTTTTCTGATTGCTCTTGGAGTATTTGAGCTTGAAAACGACGTGTTCGAGCGTCGCTTCCAGAATATTCAGCGATTTGGTGCCGCCCTTGTTTTCCGCAAGAATTTCCGCATTCGCGGCTTTATCGAGCACTAACGACGCCGTAAACACCTCGTCGAGAGTTCTGCCCGTCACAACCGCGCCTGCATCGGGAAGGAAGCAGACGTTGCGCATTCCGCCAAGACACGCCACGACTTCAGCCGCCGTGTTGGTGGTTGCAAACTTGACGGTGACGCCGCAAATCTGCGCCATATCGTCGAGTATAGCCTTCAAAACTCTGCGTTTTGAGGAAAAAGCGAGAATGCTTTTGCTGTCGACAATCGCCGCCGCGCCCGTGTTTTTGCCCTGCCTCAACGCGCAGAACAAGATGACCGCCGCCGCTCTGAAATTGCCCTCCAACTCCTCGATGTTTTTATCGGTGACGTATGCAACGTCTTCCTCTTTTACGTCGGAATAAGGCGCGTCGGGCTTTGTGATATACATACCCTCGCCCTCTTTTACCGCAACGTAGCCGCACTCGATATATCCTCTTTCGTGCAGCATCGCCGCGTATTTGGCAATGCTTTCAACGATGACTGCGTTCATTATACTTCTCCTTCAAAGCGTTTGGAATTAGCTTTAATATACGGCATTCTCAAAGATTTGTACAGCGTTTTGTAATCTCTGAACAGCTCGTCGTAAATCTTTTTGTTGGCGGGATTGGGCTTATAAGTCTTGTCAATCTGCACGAAAGAACGCGCGTCCGAGAAACTTTTAAGCTCTTTAAGACCGATAAGCGCGATAATCGCACAGCCGAGCGCGCCTGCGTTGCGCGGATTTTTAACCACGCCGAAATTGCAGCCCGTTGCGTCCGCGATAATCTGCATCCAGCCGTCGTCGAGCGCGCCGCCGCCTATAATACGGAAATTGTTGCCCTCGAAACCGTAGTCTTTGCGGTAGTTTTCGAGTATCCATCTGAGGTTGTACGCCACGCCCTCGTACACCGCGCGCATAAGATGTTCGCGCGTATGTATGGGATTGATGTTGAACAGCGTGGAGCGCGTCGTGGTGGAACTGACGGGGCAACGCTCGCCCTGCATCCACGGAGTGCAGATAAGGTGGTCGGAGCCTGCCGGGACGTTTTTGATTACGTCGTCCATATATGCGTATATACCCTCTCCGAGCTGCTCTTTTTCGTGCGCGAAGAATTGGTCGCAAATCCACTGAATATTGCTGCCTGCCGCCTCCGTTATGCCTGCGATAAGGTTCATTTCGGGGTCTGCGGACTGTATCGCCGCCGCGCCGTGCATAAACTTGTTCGCGGTCTTGGAGGTGGTGGCAACCCACGCGGACGTGCCGAGATAAATGTGCGTGTCGCCGTCGCCGCACATACCCGAACCTACCGCCGCCGCCTGTACGTCGTCGCAGCCGCCGAACACGGGAGTACCCTCTTTGAGTCCGCATTCCTCAGCCGCTTTTGCGGTGATGCCCTTGCCTATCATATCCGTACTGCGGCAAAGCGGAGGCAACCGCTTCATATCCACTCCTATGAGAGGGAAAGCCGACATCCAGCTCTTTTTCTTCAAGTCGAGTCCGTATGACGACGCGCCCGAAAGCTCGGCGTACATCTCGCCCGTGCACTTGAATTTGAGCCAGCCGTTGACGTCGAGGAAATATTTGGTTTTGGCATAAATTTCGGGGCGTTCTTCCTTTACCCACGCCATTTTAGCCACGCAGTCCTTGCCCATAATGGGAGTGCCCACAATCATTGTAAACACCTTCTGACCGCCGAGTTTTTTCATAATGCCCTGAGCCTGTTTTTCCGCTCTGCCGTCCACCCAGGTGATGTTGTTCATCAGGTTGTTGCCCTGCTCGTCGACGGGTATGACTCCCTGCGCCTGCGTGGAAAAGATGATGCCCTTTATATCCTCGGCGTCGATATTGGCCTTTTTAATGATGGCTTTGGTAGTCACGCAGACCGCCTTCCAATAATCGTTGGGGTCCTGCTCGACGTGCGCCGGCGCGGGATAATAGGTGGGATAAGGTTCGGTGACGGTAGTCGTTATATTACCGTTGAAGTCGACAAGCACAGCCTTGTCCGAACTTGTGCCGATATCGTGCGCGATAATGTATTTCATATTGTCCCCTTTTATGAGAAATTCCGCGCGGTTAAGCGGCGGAATTCCCGATTATGTTATTTTCTTGCGGCGTCTGCGGCGGCTTGCTCCGCTTTTGCCTTTTTAAGCAGTTTTTCCGCTTTTGCTATCTTCTTGTCGCGCTTGCTTCCCTCGGGATATTGCAAAGCCTTTTTCGCCTTGTATTCGGCAACCTGCAAGCTGTCCACTTTAGTGCGGCACTTGACAAGCTTGAACACGTCGTCGAAACGGTTCAACGCCTCGTCGATAATCTCGTCCGTATCCGCCATAGAGGTGTACAGTCTGCTGCCCGCAAGCGTCACGATGCCGTGCGACATATACGCCGCGCCCATCTGTTCCATCGCCTCTTTTCTGACCATAATCGCGTCCTGCTTTTTGAGAACTTTAAGCAGATTGAGTATGTTCTTGGAGGAGAAATCGTAGCTCATTGCGCCCGTGCATTCGAGGTGGACGATGGAGCCTTGGTTGTATGCGACGTAAGGCAGGTCGTGCTTCTTGATGAGCTCGACAAGACCGTCGGTCAGTCTGTTGCCCGCAAGTCCCGCTTTTACGCAGGCGTCCGTCTTCTGAATTTCCTTGATTGCGACGTAACCTGCCATAGCGGACAGAGGGTTGGCTGCCAAAGTGCCGCCGACGTACGCCTTTTTCGCGCCGCCAGCAACGCCCGCCGCGAGCAAATCGACGTACTTCGCTTTGCCGCCTATGCCGCCTGCCGCGGGATAACCGCCTGCGACGATTTTACCGAAGATGGTGAGGTCGGGCACGACGTCGAACAGTCCCTGCGCGCCGTGAACGCCGACGCGGAAACCTGTGACTACTTCGTCGAAAATGAACAGCGCGCCGTATTTGTCGCAGAGTTCGCGCACCTTTTTGTTGTAATCGAAATCGACGGGACGGGTGCCGCTTTCGGGACCTACCGGCTCGACGATGACGGCGGCGGTGCCGCCTCTGAAATTCTCGTTGTATTTGAGGTAGTCCTCGAGCATCTGAGTGTCGTTGGGACGCACCTCGTCAATGACGGAGAAGATGTTGTTGGGTATGCCGAAGGACTCCAAGAACTGTCTTGTGCCGGGCACTTTCAAACCGTAGACCATCTGGTCGGACCAGCCGTGGTACGCGCCGCCGATTTTGATGACTCTCTTGTTTTTGGTGGCGCATCTCGCAACGCGGATTGCACCCATTACGGACTCTGTGCCGCTGCCGAGCATACGGAATTTCTCGACGTTGGGCATACATTTGTTGATTTCCTTCGCGATGAGCATCTCAGCCTCGTGGAAAAGACCCGTCACGGGACCGCATTCGTTGATGAGCTTGATTGCCTCCTCGCGCACGGGAGCGTAGTTGCTGCCCAAAATGGTGGGACCGCCCGCTTGCAGAAAATCGAAATATTTGTTGCCGTCTATGTCGTAAAGATACGCGCCTTCCGCCTTGGTCATACACATCGGGAAAGGCTTGTTGAACGCAAGATTGTGCTGTACGCCGCCCGGAATATACTTCTTAGCCTCGGCGGTTATCGCCTTGGATTTGGCGCATTGCTTGTCGTAATAGTTGTCGCAAATGTCCTTGTACGCGTCCTCGGACACGCTGTATATGGGCTTGGAAGTGAGCTCGGCAAGACTCTTGTTAATCTCCTGCGCGTTTGCCCAGCGAGTTACGCCGTAACCGGCTTCCTTTTTGCCTTTTAACTCGGTATAAGTAACCTTCATAACGTCCTCCGTCATATTGATATATATATTATAACAAACCGTCTATTTATTGTAAATACGGAAATTAACCGTGTTAACCATACAGATTTAAGAATTTGGCGTTCTTTTGCACAGTTAAACTGCAAATGTAAGAAAACCGACATTTTTCGCCTATCTTACTAAATTTTTCCGATTAGTATTGATTTTTTCTCTCCGATAGCCTATACTACGGATATACCAAATGAGGAGGTAGTTATGAATAAAGCAGAATTTATTAAGGCAGTCGCGGCAAAAGCGGATTTGTCCTTAAAAGACGCTACGGCGGCAGTAGAGGCGTACGCGGACGTTATCGCAGACGCGCTCAAAGCGGGTGACAAGGTGGCAATCGTCGGCTTCGGCACTTACGAAATCAAGGAGAAGGCTGAAAGAAGCGGTTTCAATCCCATAAAGAAAGAAGCTATCGTTATCCCTGCAAGCAAGGCTCCGGCGTTGAAATTCGGTAAGTCCTTCAAGGATATGTTCAACTAAGCAACCGAAATGAAAAGAGCTTGCTGTGCAAGCTCTTTTTTCATACTTTTTTTAATGTGCAGAGTGCTTGTATAGTAACTCTTGATGCGTAAGCCCACACGGGCTCAGTGTATGTGGTTTACATTCCTGTTTAGGGGATTGCTTCGTCACTCTTTCATCGCTCCTCGCAATGACAAGAATATATATGCTGTGCGGTGTAATCAATTAAACAAATCTTTTCAGCTCATAGTGTCACTGCGAACGGAGTGAATGTAATGAACGGAGTGCGGCAGTCCCCTATGCAGAGGCGTGACTATTTATCACACGTTCAAGCTTTATCGAAAAACAAGCTAACAGACAGAGTGCTTGTATAGTAACCCTTGATACAGAGCCCACCCCCTCGCGAAAATCTTTGCGCTCGTTTGATTGCGCCTGATGACGCAATGTTACTCACTTCTTTATTTTCGCTTCTTCCGCGTGCGTTATGTTACGCGCTTTGCGCTTCACGCTTAATCGCACGCGGGTGACTGTGTATAAGTTGTAGTCGCCTGTTTAGGGGATTGCTTCGTCACTCTTTCATCGTTCCTCGCAATGACATCATAACTCAACGTGTCACTGCGAACGTAACGAACGCAGTGAGAGTAGTGCGGCAGTCCCCTATGCAGAGACGTGACTATTTATATTGATAATAATTGTACGTTTCTGTTTTGGGGATTGCCGCGCATTGCAAGCAATGACACTTATTGTATTATGCGCCGTACTCGCGGCGACGCGTAAAATTTGTGTAAACCGACGCTAAAATTTGCCGTTACGGTCGGTTTCAACAGGTGCCGCCCTACTTTTTGGAAACTATATTTCCTGTGGCGGGTTCGATGAGGAGCGCCCAATAATCCACGCCTTCGCCGATGAAGGAAACGTAATAGTAATAATTATCTCTGTCGCCCGATATGAGTTTGACGTAAATTTCACGGTTCAATTCGCCGCCGTTTTCCGCTTTTATGCGGTCTTCAAACTCCTTTTTTGCTATATTCACCACGTCTTCGCCGCCGACGCAGTTTTCGAGAACATTTTTAAGCGCAACGTCGCACGACGTTTCCCCTGCCGTTATTTTTACGCTCTCGGGCATAAAATCGAGTGCGATAGATGCCTTAAATTCTCCGAAATCGCCGCTGTCGACTATCCCCTCGAAACTCTTTTCGCCCGCCGTCAAAGTGAAGTCGAGCTTTTCGTACTCGTGCGATTTCAACGGGGTCACGGTTATCTCGCAAAAATCGGCGACGTCCGTCGCTTTTCCGTCGGCAAGAAAGTTCTTTTCCCTTCTTCCGAACTCGACGGTGACGGCGTAGCTTTCGTCTTCGCCCGCAAGATAAGCGGAGGTCATTCTGGACACGTTGTCCGAACTTTTCTTTTCGCCGCCGCGGTTGCACCCTGCAAATACAAGCGCGCACGTCAACATCACCATTATTATTGCAACAATAATCAACGCTTTCTTTTTCATAGTAGAGGGTATGCGCCGCACGCGGAAAAAATGCGCAAACGCTCGGTCGTTTGTAAATATTTCGCAT
>DBFJGL010000070.1:0-17847 GCA_048394785.1 Christensenellales bacterium
AATTAAAATCGAACACCTTAAGTCCCGTGACTTCGTCTTTGCGCCTGCCCGTTTCTCCGTCCAAAACCGTGAGCACCATTTCGCCCGTGCCGCTTATATACGCCTCGTTGAGATGCCCGCCTATGACGTTGCCGTCTATATCCGCAAGCGCAACGTGCAGGTGAATATACGGTTTGTTATCGGCGCGGGTAACGTTTCCGTTGACGGATACTATTTCAAAATCGCCTGTGAAAGCGTGCTTTTTATATTGCTTGCTTTCGATTTCGAGTATTCCTGCCGTCACATTCCCCGCCGCGCCTATGCCTGCCAGAAAACCGAGTTTTATGTTTTCTTTCTCAGCGATTTGCGATATTGCGGAAACTATTTCGTCCCCTCTGTCCATTCTGATGACGATGTTGTCGTTAAATCTGCGATATTCCATATTTCCTCCTTATGCTCGGTAGTTTATTACATTATAGCACTTAAACGGAAATAGTCACCAAATATATTTTTTATTAACGGCGCGGTTGAAATGTTTGTCTGTTATGCGAGAGAAAAACATTCGGATAAGAAGATAAGGCAAAATTTCGGGATAAACGAGAAAAAGCGAAAAATAAAAACAGCCCGATAAACTCGGGCTGTTTCATAGGGTTTCAATTAGTCCGCCTTGTAGGGGAGCAGAGCCATAACTCTCGCGCGCTTGATTGCGGTTGCGAGTATGCGTTGGTGCTTTGCGCACACGCCGCTCATACGACGGGGCAAAATCTTGCCTTTCTCGGTGATGAAACGACGGAGTTTGGCAACGTCCTTATAATCGATTTCATCGACGTGGTCCACGCAGAAGGTGCAGACCTTTTTCTTGGGCACTCTCTTTTGAGGGCGCGGTGCTTTGATATCTTCACTCATTTTCAATACTCCTTTTTAGAAGGGCAAATCTTCGTCAATCGGCTTCAAATCGTCAAAGTCGATATCGTCCTTGCCTTCGTCGTTTTTGGTGGAGAGGAATTGAACCTCATCCGCTGCGATTTCCGTCACATAACGGCGAGTGCCGTCCTGCGCGTCGTAGCTTCTGGTCTGAATGGTGCCGCTGATAGCCGCCTTGCTGCCCTTTTTGAGGTAGCGCGCGCAGTTATCCGCCTGTGCTCTCCAAACCACTACGGGAAGGAAATCGGTTTCTCTCTTGCCGTCCTTCGAATAGCTTCTGGACACGGCAAGCGTGAACTTACAGAATTTAACGCCGTTATTAGTAGTCGACAATTCGGGGTCTTTCGTTAAATTTCCAATCAAAAATACCTTATTCATAATTCCGCTCCTTGTCTTTACTTTTTAATAATCATTTTTCTCACGACGTTGTCGTCGATGCCCATCTGTCTGTCGATTTCGGCCTGAGCTTCAACTGAGCAGACGACGTTCATAAGGACGTAATAGCCCTCGGTCTGCTTGTTGATTTCGTACGCAAACTTTTTCACGCCCCATTTGTCGATGTTTTCGACGGTGCCTTCGAGTTTGCCTACCAACGCTTCATACTTGCCGACAACCTGCTCTTTAAGGTCATCTTCGATGTCGCAGCGAATAATGTAGAGTATCTCGTACTTATTCATTTTTTTACCTCCTTTTGGACTTTTGCCCCCGAAGGGGAAGGATTGTGCAATGCACAGCGCGCGAACGCACGCAGATTATAATATATTATAAACGAAATAAAGTAAAGCGTTTTTACTCAAAATAAGCCGCCGTCCCGATATAGTGTTCCATCGCGCGGTTTATCGGATATATTGTATATGCGCTTGAATTCGGGCGTCGATCAGAGTGAATTTCGGCGTTCGCGTCGTTTAGCGTCGCTCCGTTGCCGTTTTATTGCCCGTCGGGAAATTCGTCCTTTACCTGCGCAATCAGCTTTTGAATTTTTTTCTTTGCGTTATAAATCGTGTTGTCCACCTTTTTTGCGGTTACGCCGAGCGTATTGGAAATTTCCTTGTAGGGCAGACACGCGAGGTACAGTTTGATGATGTTCAAATCCGTTTCGTTGAACGCCGCTCCGAGCGCGTCGAAAAAGGCTTCCTCGGCTTCTTTGACAATCATCTGTTCTTCGGGATTGAGCTCGCCCGACGGCAGACTCAGCCCGTCGTCGTCGCCGTCGTCGGAGGGCGCGATGGACGAGTATTCGTTTAACGGCGAGTGTTTCAGCGCGTTCGATTCGCGCACTCCGTCGAGAATTGCGTTGCGAATGCAGTGCGCGGCGTAAGTTTTGAAAGTGTTGGCGGAGGAGTTCTCGTCATAAGTCCTTATTGCGCGCATAAGCCCGATAAGTCCTATCTGCACTATATCCTCGTGCTCCGCGCCCACGATAAAATAAGGGCGCGCGATAACTTCGACGTAATCGGCATACCGTTTTATAAGCGCGTTTTCTGCGTCGGAGTCGCCCTCTCGTATGAGTCTTATGAGTTCGTTATCGTCTGCAGGCATTCGCTCTCTGCTCCGTAATTTCGTAAAGGACCACGCCCGTTGCCACCGACGCGTTGAGGCTGTTGATTTTTCCGTATTGAGGAATGGTTAAAGTATCGTCGCAAAGCTCCTTCGTAAGCCGCTTTATGCCTTCGCCCTCGCTGCCTATGACAACGGCGATATCTCCCGTCAAATTTGACAAAGAGGGGGCTTTACCGTCAAAATCGGTTGCGTAAACCCATACATTGCGTTCTTTGAGTTCGCGAATAACGTCGTTGAGATTTGTGACTTTTGCAATGAGGACGTGCTCGGACGCCCCCGACGAAACTTTTACTGCGGTGTCGTTCACGCCC
This sequence comes from Christensenellales bacterium, assembly GCA_048394785.1. Lineage (GTDB taxonomy): Bacteria > Bacillota > Clostridia > Christensenellales > CAG-917 > DBFJGL01. Next base: position 2,775 of record DBFJGL010000070.1, read on the forward strand.
ACGCTTCTGTGTTTCGGTATGACAATTCCGTGCGCGCCGAAACATTCCGCGCTTCTGATAATCGCGCCCAGATTGTGAGGGTCCGTTATGCCGTCCAGAAGCAGCATCAAAAGGTGCTCGTTGCGGTTTTTTGCAAGCGCGATTATATCCTCGACGTCGCTGTAAACAAAGTCGGTTACAGCCGCCGCCACGCCTTGATGGTTGCCGCCTTCCGAAAGCTTGTCGAGCGCGCGTCTGTCCGTGTACGACGTGACTATCCGCTTATCTCTCGCAAGTTTGGAAATGGCGGAAAGAGAAGGGTCGAATTCCCCCTTCAACATATAGAGTTTCTCCACGGTTTTATCCGAGCGCAAGGCTTCTTTTACCGAATTTCTGCCGTAAATAATCATATATTATCCTCAAATATTCTCCTCGAAAGCGAGGCTGAGATACCGTTGCAGCCGTTTTGTGTCGTTAATGAGATACAGATAACCGAGCACCGCTTCGAAACCGCTCGCGCGGCGATACTCGCACATTTCGGCGTGTTTTGCCGACGTCATAATTTTGCAGTTGCGCGCGCGGCGGAAAACGTCCTGTTCCGCCTCGTCGAAAAGAGGCGCGAGTTTTTCGGCAACCGCCGCCTGCGACACGGCTTTTACTACTTTTGTAACTTCCTTGTGCAAAATTCCCGTTTTTTCCGTGGAGCCGAGCGCGACTCTCGTGCGGGTGTACAGCGACTGTACGCCGTCGCCGATAAAAGCAAGCGTCATAGGGTGCAGTTTCATCGCTTCCTGTGGGCTTACGGGAACGTTGATATTCAACATTGCGGCGTCTGATGTTTCCATACGTCAATAATATCACAACGGGCGCGCATTGACAACTTGCGCGTATAAAGTTAATATATACCCGTAGATATAGTTGCGCGATGCGGCTGCGGTTGTGTATTTGCCGCGTTGCCGCCGTCCGCGAGGCATATATGCCGTACCGTCGCAATGCGCTGCGCCGTATAAGGATTATTATGAAAAACGTCAAAAAAATACCCGTTCTTGCAATCGTTGCGATAATCATAGCGTTATCGGGACTGTTTTCCGCCTGCAATGTCTTTTCTCAGAGTGTGCCCGTTCGGAACGTGGAAATTTTTGCGGCAAACGCAGGCGAGCTTTCGGACGGAGACGGCGACGGAACGTATGAGGCGGCAATCGGAAAGTCGTTTGAACTTGTCGTAAGATGGAAGCAGGGCGGCGGCGACGCAAAGGACATAAAATGGTTTGTCGAATACGGCGGCGAAAAAACGCAAATAGACGGTGCAACGGGTAAAACGCTTTTATATACAGCCGACGGCGTGGGTAAATACGGCTTTTATGCGAGCGTAAACGGCGTCGAGTGTACAAAAGCTTTTTCGGTGGAGGCGAATTACGCAGCGCTTTCGCAAGTCAGGCTGTCGTGCGAGGCGTTCGAAGCGGTGGACGGCGTAATTCAGATGTCACCGACCGATAACACCGATGACGTCGCGTTTATCGCAGAACCGATTTACGACGGAGGGCGCAATCCTCTGTCGGAGTTGAGTTACGAGTGGACGGCAACGGGCGCGCGCATAGAGTCAGACGGGGCCGCGGCAACGGTAAGCTTTGATAAAGGCGCGAACGCTTTGATAAAAGTTTTCGCAACCGAAACCGAAGCGGGGCAGATTGTCGCAACGGCGGAAGCCGAGATAGAGATAATGTTTGTCGAGCGGTACGACGCGCTTGACGACATAAAACTCGGCGTTAAGACAGGCGCGGCGGCGGTGGACGGAAAAAGCTATTACCTTTGCGATACGTCGGGCGTTTCCGCCCGCGAAATCACGGTTGCGGCATCTGCGCTGCCGGTCAGTTCAGACCTGAAGGCGGAAGCGAATTGGGAAATACGCAACTCCGACGGAATTAGCGCGTCGGAGAATAAGGGCAGACAAATTGTCCTCGCGCTTGCCTACGGCAAAAACGTCATTACCTGCAAAATAGACAACGTAATGAGCGAACAGCTCACCGTTTATGTGCTTACGGCGGAAGATTATGCCGCGCGGAAGAGCGCGATGGATTACGAATTTGCGTGGTACGGCGGAGTGTACAGCGCGTATCTTGCAGACTCGACGGACGTAAACGCGTTTATCGCTTATACGTCCTCGCTTTGTAAAAACGACGTCAAATATTCTTTCTTTATTCAGCCCGGCGGCTTATCGAGCAGGTCGTATTTCGACGAATGCGTTTCTGCGGCATTGAACAAAAGCGTCGACGACGCGGGCAATTATTCTCTGGGACACAGCTTTAACGAAAGGTGGATTGCGTACGGAGCAAAGTCTTATTACGGAAGCGCGCAGGGCGCCGCGGCAACCGATTATACGGTGACTCAAAGCAAAGACGGCGCGCCCGTTGCCGTGGAGAATGAAAATAAGAGGGAAAAGTTACCCGTAGACGATTTTGACAGAGAAATGACGGTCAGGTCGAGCAACGAACTTTATCGCGCCCTCGGTTGGGGATACCGTCCCGTTTTCGAAAACAACGCCGCAGGCGACAGATTGCGCGCCGTATACGAAAAAGCGCGCGAAGTGCTCTTGTCCTTCATTCCCGAAGGCGCGGACGATTTTGAAAAGACGCTCGCCATATATCAATGGATAGTATCCGACGTCGATTACGATTATCGGGCGGCGGAGCTTGCAGGCAGTGCGGATATGCCGCTTAGCGACGTAATAAACATAAACGCGTTTTACATCGAAGGCGTGTTCGAGGACGGGCGCGCGGTATGCGACGGAAAATCCAAGGCATTTGCGCTTATGTGCGGAATGGAGGGCATAACCGCAGTCAGGATTTCGGGATATGCCGGAATGGGCGGGGTGCGCGAAAAGCACGCTTGGAACAAGGTGTTGATTGACGGCGACGGAAACGGCGTCAAAGAATGGTACGTCGTCGATACCACTTGGGGCGACGGCGGCAATATGAACGGAAAAAGCGTGACGGAATATATTACTTGGGAGTATTTTCTCACCACAGACGAGGCGATTGGCGATACGCATATAGCTGACGACAATCCGTTGATAAACGACGTCACGGGCGACGCCGTAACCAAAATAAACGTCTACGATAAGTTGACTGTCGACGGCAAATCCCGTTACGTCACCGACTCGTTAAAATTTGTATATATGCAACAGTATGCCGTTGAAGCGGGGTTGAAGACGCTTTCGGTGAAACTCGATATAACGGGTTTTTCGTCGCAGGAACAGGCGTTGAAAAAGTATGTTATAGCGGAGGCTGACAGCTATATAATGGGTGAGGACGATACATTTACGCTGTTGTTTAAGTAGAAATACGATGCAAACGGCAAGCCGAAGCGATTGGTTTAACAAAAAACGAGAAATTCTATTAAAGAAAGTCGCAATATCAAATTATACGCGCAAGCAAATTCTGCATAATAAAAACAGCGAAAGATTAAAACGTCTCGCTGTTTTTTTGTCGAATAAAGTATAATTTATTCGGGAGTAATTTATTGTCCGCAATCCACTCTTTCTATTTTGAAAATGACAGGACGAGTTCCGTCATTGCAACAAGCAATCATAACTTTGTCGTCATTCATCCAGCCGTGCATAATTGAGCCGCCTTGCAAAGCCGCGTAAATATATCGGCTGATGCAATCCCACGCCTCACTGCAAAAGGGGACGCCTTTTGTTCCGCAGTGCTTTGTTCCCGGTGACTGTAAACACCCTTCGTCGGGTATACCTTCTTTAACAAGCGTGCCTTCCCCCCATATGCCAAAAATCGTCTTGCTTATCATTTCTGTAAAAAATGAACTCATCTCCCACATTAAAACAGGGACATTTGCCGCTGTCGGGCACGAGACAATATTGACGTTGCAATTCGGGGTATAATTTTTTATCGATAACGGTTACTTTTACGGTGCGTTCCATTTTTAGAACCCCTCAAAATTGATTTTTTATGTTGCTGTTACTATACAATAAATAGTTTGAAAAGTAAAATAAAAGCGCACCGCATTGGTTACGGCAACGGTGCGCAGCATAAATTTAATGTTCTGAAAGCGGCGAGTTAGACTGTCGTCTTAACGCAACCGTTGAATTTACAGATATTCGCGAAGTTTTTTGATGTTGCGGTCGTAAGCTTTCAGCAGGTCGTTCGCAATAGCCGGCACCTCGAGTCCCGCGTCCTTCATATCGTTGACGCACTTCTGCATACTCACAATTCCCATATTATACCCGTCAATGAGCATTTTGGCTATATGCTCCGAGTTTCGATTGAGCATAGCTTCCATTGCGACGCCCATTTTAAGCATAGTATGCTGAACCTTGGAGCCTGCCGCTTCGTCGTACTGCTCGTTGCTCATTTCTTCGCCGGCGCGCTTTAAGAAGTCTTCCATAACTTCTTTTTGCGAAAGCATAACGTTTTTCAGTTCGTCGCAATCGGTGTACTGCAACAGATTGTCTACGGACTTTACGCCCATCACGGTGTTTCTGACAATTTCTTCGTATATTTTCATTATTACCTCCGATAATAGTCTTTTCCGCTTGAAGCGTTTTATTCAAAATTTCGCGAGCGGGGCGGCATAGCGTTTGCAATCGGGCGGAGCGTAGAATTGCATTTTGCATATAATATAGTATTTATGCCGTTATATTCACAATTTGAAGACGGTAAGAATTAAGCGAATATTTTGTCGAGCATCTCCTTCACCCAAGACTTATATACGATGTTTTCGCCGTCGCCGCTGTCGGGGATAAAGCAGAGAGGAGGGAAAGCCACGCACCACCAATTATCGCCTCTGCCCGAGCCGAGCTCTATAATCAGCGCGTCGTATATGCCTTCGGGGAAAGTATAAGCGTCGTAAGTTCTTTCGGGAAAACTCTCTTTTTTCACCGTAACCGCAGATGAATATGTATATCCGTTATTGTAAAGTGTGTTATCTGCGATTTGTTTGATAACACCGCGCCTTTCTTCGATTGTTTGGAGGGCTTCGCTTTTGCTTTTGCAGTCTTTCAGTTCGTCTTGCAAATAAGCGACTATGTTGTCGCGTACAAAAAGTTTCACGTCCTGGTCGCACTCGGCATTGCTGTTTGCGCGTATATGTATTCTCACGCATCCTTCGCTTATGGCGTCGGCGGAATTGTCGGTACACGCCGAAAGAATAAATATGCAGAAAACCGCAAGAAGAAACATAGCCGTCAGATATTTTACAGTTTGATTTTTCATATCCGTATTATTGCCGTTTTTCGGAGTTTCAAACTGCGTTCGCATAAAAAACAAAAAGCTTCGCAATATAAGTGCGTGAGGTAAAAATGAATACAAAAGCATTGAAAATTTCCATTTTGGCACTTGCCGTCATTTTGCTCGCGAGCGTACTTGCGGTTTGTCTGCTTCCTCTTGACGGGGGCGTTGCGGACGCGGCAGTATTGAAGCAGGGTTCGCGGGGAGAAGACGTCAGAACGCTTCAACGCAAGCTCATAAGCTGGGGTTATATGAGCGGTAGCGCAGACGGCATATTCGGCTCCAAGACGCGTGCCGGCGTTGTGTATTTTCAGCGTAAAAACGGTTTGAGCGCGGACGGTATTGTCGGGACCAAGACAGCCGCGGCTCTCGGTATGAGATTGTCGGGTTCTTCGTCTTCGGGCGGTTCGTCCGGCAGTTCTTCGTCGTCTTCCGACCTTAATCTGCTTGCGCGCATAGTGCACGGAGAGGCGAGAGGAGAAGTATATACGGGCAAGGTGGCGGTTGCCGCAGTCGTGCTCAACAGGGTGCGTTCGTCAAGTTTTCCGAACACAATAGCGGGCGTAATTTATCAGCAGGGAGCGTTTGACGCCGTTAGCGACGGGCAGATAAATCTCGCGCCCGATTCGCAGTCGATAAAAGCCGCGCAGGACGCGCTTAACGGCTGGGACCCGACTTACGGTTGTCTGTTCTATTATAACCCCCGCACCGCTACTTCGGCGTGGATGCTGTCCCGTCCGGTGAAGCTCAGCATAGGCAATCACAATTTCTGTTAAAGGAGCAAATATGAAAAAGCAGGATGAAAATATCGTTCGCGAGAACGAACAGGTTGAAGCAACAAAGCCTCGAAAAAACAAAAAGAGAACGAATGCGATTAAAACCGCTTCGCTCGCGTTTGTGATGGCGCTCGGCATAAGTTCAATAATAGGGCTTTCGGTCGCGCTTTATTACAGCGAGGAGCAGGTCAAGTATCAGGCGCAGTACATTTCCGATATGGATATGATGTACTCTCGGGCATATTACGACCTTTTGGACGGAACGAATGACCTTGACGTTAAACTGAGGAAAGTATCCGTCGCGGCGACAAAAGCAAAACAGCAGTCTTTGCTGTATGAGATTTGGGGCGCGGCAAACCTCGCGGGCAACAACCTCGCCGAGTTCGAGAGCAATGACGACGGTCTTATGAAAGCGGTCAGATTTATGAACCAGCTCGGAGATTATTCGCATTATCTCGCACTAAGACTCGCCGACGGCAACGCGCTTACGAGCGCGGAGCACGACACGCTCGACAAGCTCGGCGACGTGGCTCAAGTGTTCAAGCAGTCCCTGTCGAAGATACAGACGGGACTTGACGAGGGCAGGTTGTTTATGGACGAGTCGGGCAACGTGCTCGGAGATTTTTCGGAGGCTTTCAAAGAGTTTGCGGACCCCGCAATGGAGTATCCGCAGATGATATACGACGGACCGTTTTCCGACGCAATGGAGAAAAGAGAGACAAAAGCGCTTAAAGGCGAAGATATAACGGAGAAACAGGGCGCGGATATAATAAGCAAGCTGTTTGGCGACGCCGCGACAAACGTAAAGTATCAAGGGGAAACGAATTCGGATATAGTTACGCTGAACTATGCGTTCGACTATCACGGCGAAGACGCGTTCGTTCAGCTTGCCAAAAAGGGCGGAATGCTCGTTTCTTTCAACGTGCCGAGCGAGGAAGAACAGACTTCGATGAGCGAGCCTGAGTGCTGCAAAAACGCGTTATCATTCGCCGATCGCGCAGGATTCAAGGATATGCAGGTAGTGTGGGTTGCGGAGGCAAACGGCATTTGCTACGTCAATCTCGCTCCCGTGCAGAACGGCGCGATAATTTATCCCGACCTTGTCAAAATCAAGGTAAATCCCGTAAGCGGCATAATTATCGGCGCGGACGCGACGCATTACGTTTACAATCACGTCGAGCGCGACGTTCCCGCGCCTGCTATAACGCTTGCGGAAGCACGGGCTAAGGTCAAACTTCCTATTGTCGGAGAGGGCAGACTTGCGCTCATACCCTTGCAGGAAACCAAAGAAACGCTGACTTACGAGTTCGAATGCAGTAAGGACGGCACCTATTACGTCTACATCGACGCCAATGACGGAAGCGAAGCGAACATTCTTTACGTGCTCGACACCGCGCAGGGAAAAGCGATGCAATAATCGAATGCCGTAAATCGCGGCAATTTCGGATAAAACGCATTCTCGGACAAGTTTAACAGCGCGCATCGTCGGCGAGAGTGAGAATACAACGCAACAACAAAAGCGGTTAAACAAAATTAAAAGCTCCCGTTTCGGGAGCTTTTTCGTATCGATTTTCGTATCGATGATTAAATTATAATTGTTAATAACACTTTTCGGGCGCGTTATACCGCACAATCAGTTTGCTTTTCTTTTCAGAGATTTCAAGAAAATCAAGCTGAACAGCAGTTGCAGTACGCCGAGTCCCGCGGATACGAATGCAAAATATTGTTGTCCTTCGATAAGCGAGGTAAAGTATTCTACAACACCTTCTGCGGGGACTTCCGCTCCGCCTGCGAGCATAAGAAGTAAGAGCTGGAACATCATGCAGATTGCGCACGCCGCAAGAATAAGACCGGAAATCAAGTTCCAGGCTCTGCCGTATTTTCCGCCTATGAGAGCGATAAATGCGACGACGGCGTTAAGCGCGGCAACCAAGAACAGAATTAAGGGCAGTATCGTTACGATGCCGACTGCAATCGAAGCTTCGAAAAGGGCTCCCAATGCTTCCGCATTCGCAAGAAGGGAGATGCCGCCGAACAGCGATATGGACTGTGCCCAGGCGGGGACGTCGGCAAGAGTTCCGTTTGCAATGAGATAACCGACTACGGACAGCGCAACGAAAGCGAGAGAAAGAAGCAGAATGACAAAGTTTCTGCCTCTGCCCGATTTTTTATCCGCTTTGACTTTTGCGGCTTTTTCCGCTTTTGCGGGAGCAGCCGCGACGGGTGCCGCCTGATAAACGGGCTCGTAAGAAGTTGCCTGCGGATATTGAGGCGTGTATGTAGGCTGGGCTTGCAGATAAGCCTCCTGGCGCGGAATTTTCACGCCTATGGTGACTCCGCAGTTGGGGCACTTGATACGGTGCTTGTATCCGTCCGGAAGATTGTTTATATTGGCAGGCGCTTCAAAGCTGATTTCCGACCTGCAACTAGGACATCTGGTGTACATATGCCATCTCCTTTACCATTATTCAACGGTATTATATTATTATTCCGCGGCGATGTCAATAATAACTAAAAGTTTTATAGTAAATAATATCTCTTGGGGTAAAAGCTTGATAAAGATACAATCGCTTGTGGTCTTAAAAACGCGCGGAATTTGCCGATATTGCCTTAAATCGCTTTCAAAAAAGTCTATATTTACATAATCGATAGTTTATATGTCAAAAATGCAATATAAAACCGCGATTTCGTGGTTTATGACAATAATTTATCAAAAACGGCATAATTCGCACTGTTGAATTGCTCTCCGCGAATGAGTCGGCTTCGTGCATAATATGTCTTATTTTGTCGCAACCGTTCGCTCTTTGTAATCGTATGTTATTATCGTTTGAGGAGGCGACGATGAGCAACAGAAAACACGGCGAATGCGAGCTCCGCTCCATTGCGCAACAAGCTAAGAAAAGACTGACCACAAACGATTATGCGGATTGTTCGGGGCCGTACGCGCCTCCGAAAAACATTACGCCGGCGCAACGGGAAATTTATATCAAAATAGCGGAAATGGCAAAAAACGGAGAGGACGTGCTCAATCCGATAAAACAGTTTGCGGACGAGGATAAAATGGCAACGCTTTCCCACGCCGAACGGCAGCGTTATATTCTTTCGGTTGCGGCAGACTACGCGACGATGAAACGGGTGTTTGACGAGCGCGTGAACAAGTCGGACATAAGCTGAGTATAAATAAAGGCATACGGCGCATTTTCGGGTTTATTGAAACGGACGGATTACCGTCCGTTTTGCGTACTGCGGAGGAGCGTTATAGATTGCGCGTATTCGTTTTATCGATTGCGCCTTGCCGTGCGAAGGAAGCGCGTGTGTTTGTTTTTGCGGGCGCAAGCTCGGAAAATTTTCTTTTATTCCGTTTGGTGGAGTGCGAAGCGCGGCTTTTGTGTTCTTTTGCCGATTTTAAGGTTATTCTTTCGTCTGTTTCGTTCGCGAAACTGCCTGTTTTCTTTCGTTCGGCTTGCTTTTTGCGGTTGAGGACTTTTCTTTATGCCGATTTCCGTTCCGTTTGCTTTCGGTTTTTGTCGTTTCGCGGAGCAGACGTCTTGCTTCGCGCGATTTCGACATTTTGAGTTTCAGCCTGTGCGCCGCGGAGTTTTCAACGGCATTGCGCAGTTTTGTTTTCGTCCTTTCGACGTGCGGCGCGAGAAGGGAAGAAATCAGTTTTTTGATTTTCAGCAACATATACGCGCTGAATACCGTCCCCGAAATAAACGCCGCGAGCACATAGGGCTGAGTCCTTCCGAGATTTGCGGTTTCGATTGCGGCAATATAAATTCCCGTGATTACGGCTAGCGAGAAGATGTCCGTCAAAACGGTTTCGGCAACGCCCGACTTTCTGAATAGCAGCACGGCGGCAACGCCCGCCGCAAGTCCGAACGCGAAAACCGTAAGGAAACAGACAAGTTGTTCCTGCCATACGGCACCCGTCATTTGAACACCTTTTTTATGAAAGATTTGGGAGTGACTCCCGCAGAATATTTCAAAGCGGTAACGTAACCCGTTACGTTCAGTTTGCCCGATTCGACGTCGAGGGCTTTGACTTCGAGGTTTTTTCCGCTTATGGTCAGCACTTCGCCGTCGAGTTCGACGGTCAGACCTTTATCGGTGAATACGGGCACGGCTTTTACTCCCGATACGGCGAGGCGCGTGTGTTCGTTCAGTTCTATTGAGTGGGGTTTGATTTCCTTGTTTTGAGCCGTCCCGCGGGCGGCAGAGCGCACGTTATCCTTCATTTACACCTCCGCTGATCCGTACACTATATGCGCGCACGCGTATTTCGTTGACAATAAATATAAAAAAGAATAAAATACATAATATATCGAAGGAGAAAAATGACGTCAAAAACCCACGCTTCTTTACCGCGCAGAATGGAGCTCGACTGCTCGGCGCGCTTTTATCCGATAGTAGCCACAAAACGGTCGCAGAGTCTGTTCAATTTTGCCGCCGCAACCTCATTGAAAACCGACGGCGGTTTGCTTGCAAAAGCCGTCAAGGAAACGCTTGCGTTCTATCCGTCGATTGCGGTTTCCATGCAAAAGGCGTACGGCAGGTACGTTCTCGTACCCAACGAGGCAATGCCGATTGTGTCCGAATGCGAGGACGACGGCATTCTGCACCCCATAGTCCCCGAAAAGACGGGGGGATATATGTTTAGGTTTTCGTACGCGGAAAAGCGTATAGAAATGGATATGTTCCACGCGCTTTGCGACGGTACGGGCGCGATGCAGTTCTTCTGCGACGTGCTCAGGGCTTACGGCAATCTTGTCAACGGAGAAAAATCTTTTGCGTTCAATGAAGCGTCCGAAGAGGACACGGAAGACGCGTTCGAGAGATATTCCGAGCAGATGAAATTCAGCGATACGGGGTTGAAAGATATTGCCGGAGGCGTGCCGCTGAGGTTTTCGGGCGAACTGAACGACAACGGAAGAAAGCTGAGAGATAAAATGGAAACGGATGTGGCGCAACTGCGCGCCGCGGCAAAAAAATTCGGCGTGACCATAACCGCGTTTATATGTGCCGTGCTCGCGAAAAGCGCGCACGCCGTGAAACGCTCGGACAAACCCGTGGTTGTTATGGTGCCCGTCAATCTGCGCAAGCTTTTTCCGAGCGCGACAAAGCGCAATTTCACTACCTTCGTGCGCATTGTCATTCCCCGCGATAAATTTACAAGCGACAAAGAACTTATGCGGGAAGTTCAGCGGCAGCTTACCGAAAAAAGCGACAGAGAGCCTATGCAGAAATTCATTTCGACTACGGCGAGAGTGCAAAACTGCCTGCCGTTAAGGCTCGCTCCGCTGTGGCTGAAAATCGCGTGCACGCGGTTGGGCAGAATGTTTTTGAAGTCGCGTCAAACCGTTATTTTTTCCAACATCGGAGTGGTGGAAAAACCTTGCGAAGGTATAGAGGATATTACGTTCAGCCTGAACGTATCGGAGAACAACCCAGTTAACCTCGGCGCGCTCAGCTTCGGCAAAAAGACGTGTTTGAGCTTTACGAGAATGATAAAAGACAGAACGTTTATAAAAACGTTCTGCAACCAACTCAACGCATTCGGCGTTCAAACCGATTTTGTATAAAGTCACAAACGGCGGTTTATATACACAAAACGCACAATAAACGAGGAATTATGGCAAAAATCACATCGGAACAACTCAGAAAACTTTATCTTGATTTTTATAAATCGCACAATCACGCCGTGATAGGCGCGGCGTCGCTTATACCCGAAAACGACCCGACAGTGCTGTTCACTACCGCCGGAATGCATCCGCTCGTTCCCTATCTTCTCGGTGAAAAACATCCGTCGGGAAACAGACTCACTGACGTGCAGATCTGCGTGCGTACGGGAGATATAGACGAGGTCGGCGACGCGTCGCACTGCACGTTTTTCGAAATGCTCGGCAGTTGGTCGCTCGGCGATTATTTTAAGAAGGAAGCAATCGAGTGGTCATATGATTTTGTCATAAACAAACTCGGATTTTCACCCGACAATTTTGCCGTGACGGTTTTTGCGGGCGATGAAAACTGCCCTCGCGACGAGGAGAGCGCGGCTTGTTGGCGCGCTGTCGGAGTGGAGGATAAAAACATCTTTTTCCTCGGCAAAAAACATAATTGGTGGGGACCTGCCGGCGTAACCGGTCCCTGCGGTCCCGATACCGAAATGTTTGTTGACACGGGCAAGCCCAAGTGTTCGGAAGAATGCAATCCTGCCTGCGACTGCGGAAAATATCTGGAAATAGGCAACGACGTCTTTATGCAATATTTCAAGAACGCGGAAGGCAAGTTCGAGCCTATGGCGAGAAAAAACGTCGACCAGGGGCTTGGATTTGAAAGACTGCTTTGCATACTCAACGGCTGTGCGTCGGTGTATGAAACGGACTTGTTCGATTTCGCAATCGCCGCGCTCGAGAAGGCAAGCGGCAAAAAGTACGGAGAGGACGAAGAAGCGACGGTTGCAATGCGTATAATCGCCGATCACACGAGAACCGCCGCGTTTATGCTCGGCGACGTCAAACCCATATCTCCGTCAAACGTTGACCAAGGCTACGTTCTGCGCCGCCTTATCCGCAGGGCGATGAGATACGCGCGCACGCTCGGCGTATCCGACAGCGTAATAGGCGAACTCGCAAGCCTGTTTGTGGATAAATACAAAGACGTGTACCCCAACGTCAAAGAAAACGAGGAGCGTATATTGAGCGAACTCGCGGGGGAACAGTCGAAATTCGCAAAGACGATAGAGCAGGGATTGAAAGAATTCGACAAAATTCTGTCGCATCTGCCCGAGGGAATGAAAGTATTTCCCGGCAAGACCGCGTTCAGGCTGTACGATACATTCGGCTTCCCCATAGAAATGACAGCCGAGCTTGCGAAAGAGCGAGCCTACGACGTCGATATCAAGGGCTATGAAAAAGCGTTTGAAGAACATCAGCAGAAGTCCAAGGCGGGCGCGGAACAGAAATTCAAGGGCGGACTTGCCGACGGCGGAGAGCAGACGGCGCGTCTGCACACGGCGACGCACCTTCTGAACGCCGCGCTCAAAATAGTTTTGAAGGACGACGGCGTACAACAGAGGGGAAGTAACATAACGCCCGAAAGACTGCGGTTCGATTTCAGCTTTTCCCGTCCGCTTACGGCAGACGAAATTGTCGAAACCGAGAAGATAGTAAACGCCGAGATAGCCAAAGCCTTGCCCGTTACGGTAAAAGAAACCGGCGTTGAACAGGCAAAAGCCGAAGGCGCGGTGGGCGTGTTCGACAACCGCTACGGCGACGTCGTGAAAGTGTATGAAATAGGCATTTCAAAGGAAATATGCGGCGGACCTCACGCGTCGAATACGTCGGAACTCGGCAAATTCAGAATAGTGAAAGAGCAGAGTTCGTCCGCGGGCGTCAGAAGAATCAAGGCGGTTTTGGAATGATTTATACGGACAGCCACGTGCATACGCGCAACTCTCCCGACGGCAACGACAGCGTGCTTTCGCTCATCGGCGACGCGTCTGCGAAAGGGTTGAGTTATCTCGCCACCACCGACCACCTCGATTACGACCTTAAATACGGCGACAACCGCACTCCGGTTTATTGGAACCATATCAAACTCGACAAATATTACGAGGAATGGAAAACCGCCGCGCCGTATGCCGAAAATTTCAAGTTGGCATTCGGAATAGAGGCAGGCTTCGAGGACGACGATAAAGTTTGCGCCGAATACGAAAAGACGCTGAAAGAGTATCCGTTTGACGTAGTTATCAACTCCGTGCATTTCGTGGGGGGCTGGGACGTATATTTTAAGACGGCGTTCGCGTTCAAGAGCAAAAAACAGATGTACGGCGAATATCTGGACAAGGTTCTGAAAAGCCTTGACGCGCCCTACCGTTACGATATAGTCGCGCACCTGGGTTACGTCACGCGCAACGCGCCTTACCGCGACAAGGAACTTAATTACCGAGATTTCGCGGATAAATTCGACGCCGTATTGAGCGGCGTAATAAAGCGCGATAAAGCGCTTGAAGTCAATACGCATCACGATATGAACCCAACCGAAGAAATACTGAAAAGATATTACGAGCTGGGCGGAAGAAAACTGAGTTTCGGCTCGGACAGTCATCGCCGCGAGCTTTGCAAGGACTTCGAGACCGTGTCCGAGCTGCTCAAAAATATAGGGTTCACTCATTTTACGGTGTTCACGAAAGAGGGCGAAAGCCAAATCCCCATAGGCTGAAAATTTTTGACAAAAACTATACCGCGATAGATTGCCGAAATCGCGGTTTTTTATTTTTTGCCGCGAGTTGTGGACAAACGGCATTCTATTGGCTATAATATAAAAAAACGGGCTTTCTAACAGCCCAAAGGGAAGTTTATTATGGATATGAACAAAGCGGCGTTGCAGCATAAGCTGGATATGAACAAATGGCTTGATTCCGAAATTAAAGGCGAGGATATGTGCGGCAGATATAATTACTGCGCTTACTGCGACCGCGACGACGACCTTCCGTGCGCCGAAGCGTATGAGAGAATGCACGCCTCATACAACAGCGCAAAAACGGAAGACGCGCCTAAAAAAGCGGAAACTTCGCTGGGCAAGAAATTCGATTACGATAAGGTTATGGAAAAGAAGGCAAACAGAAAGAGTCTTACTTTTGCCGAAAAATACGCGCTTGCCGACGACATCATCAAGGAGAGATATGCCGTTCTCAAAAAGGCGCTCACAACAACGCCCGTCGGTTCCGTAAAAATCAAGAGCCGCATAAGCAAACAATGCGATACATACCGCCGCGAAGGCGACATCGTTGCCAAAATCACGATAATCGGTTCGTCGCTGCGCATAAACCTGCCTCTCGACACAGACGCGCCCGAGTTTAACGACGGAAAGACGCCGCACGTTTATACGGGGCATAAAAAGGTTTACGAGCAAGTGCCGTTCCAATTCAAGGTAAACAGCAAGCTTGCGTTGAAGCGCGCCCTTGCGCTCATAGAGCTTGTAAAATAAGCGTATAAGGAACAAAAGGAAGCCGAACGCGCGCATAATGCGCGCGTTCCTGTTTTGTCAAATCTCAGGGAATAATCCCTATATAAC